>DBGBEC010000138.1:0-9533 GCA_048477415.1 Candidatus Limivicinus sp.
TCTGTAAGCAAGCAAATTTTCTGTGTACACAAAAAAACAGCACCGCATACACATATATGCGGTGCTATTTTATATTCTTTTATGAAAAAAAACAGTCGAAAAAAGGGATGGTCCCAGATAGTTTCAGGAGGAGGCGTGTACAGGGCTAAGGCCTGCGCGCGCCCCCTGCCGCCCCAGCTCATCGGCCCAGGTTTTCCAGGCTCAGGCTGAGATTTTCAATAAGGGCCTCGAACTTCGCCTTTTTCTCCCGCTCCGCGTTCACCACGTTCTCCGGGGCGCGGCTGACAAAGTTCTGGTTCGCGAGCTTGGCATTTTGGGCCTCAAGCTGCTTTCTGGCGTTGGCAAGCTCTTTTTCTATTCTTGCCCGCTCTTTTTCCAGGTCAACCAGCTCGGCCATGGGCATAAACATCCTGGCGTTGTCCGTGACCACGGAGACCATGCCCTCGCTGCCCTGGGGCGGCGCCTCCAGCACTGTCACCTGGCTGGCATAGGCAAGCTTGCATATATATCCCGCTCCCGCCTCAAAGGCCTCGGTCTTGTCGGTGGCGATCATCAGCTGCGCCTTTCTTGAGGGGGGCACATTCATCTCAGAGCGGCGGGCCCTGACCGCCTTTATGGCGCTCATGACCATTTCAAAATCCTGCTCGTCCCGGGGGAAGCTCAGTTCTTCCCTGTACTCAGGGTAGGACGCCACCATAAGGGCCTCGCCCTCGTGGGGCAGAGCCTGCCATATCTCCTCGGATATGAAGGGCATGAAGGGGTGGACAAGCTTCAATATCTCCGTCAGCACATAGAGCAGCACCTTCTGGGCGGAGAGCTTCAGCTCCCCATCCTCCCCGTTGAGCCGGGGCTTTGTAAGCTCGATATACCAGTCGCAGTAGCTGTCCCAGATAAAGTCGTATATCTTGCCGGCGGCCACTCCAAGCTCATAGCTGTCCATGTTGTCCCGGACCTCTTTTATGAGCGTGTTGAGCTTGGAGAGTATCCATTTGTCCTCGGTCTCCAGCTTTTCGGGCAGCTCGTTTTTCTCGACGCTCAGGTTCATCATCACAAAGCGGGAGGCGTTCCACAGCTTGTTGCAGAAATTGCGCATCGCCTCGCACTTCTCCACATAGAAGCGCATGTCGTTCCCGGGGGAGTTGCCGGTGATGAGGTTGTATCTGAGAGCGTCCGCCCCGTAGTTGTCTATCATCTCCAGGGGGTCTATGCCGTTGCCAAGGGATTTGGACATCTTTCTGCCCTGGCTGTCCCTTACAAGACCGTGGATGAACACGGTCTCAAAGGGCTCTTTCTTCATCTGCTCCATGCCGGAGAATATCATCCGGGCCACCCAGAAGAAGATGATGTCATAGCCCGTTACCATAACGGAGGTGGGATACCAGTAGTTGAGCTCCTCTGTGTTCTCGGGCCAGCCCATGGTGGAGAAGGGCCACAGTGCGGAAGAGAACCAGGTGTCCAGCACGTCCTCGTCCCGGCTTATATTCCTGCTGCCGCAGTGCTCGCAGCTATCCGGGTCCTGTCGGGAGACGCTTATATGGCCGCAGTCCGCGCAGTACCAGGCGGGGATCTGATGTCCCCACCAGAGCTGGCGGGAGATACACCAGTCGTGGACATTCTCCATCCAGTTCAGATAGGTCTTGGTAAAGCGCTCGGGCACGAACTTTATGCGCCCGTCCTTCACCACTTCAATGGCCTCCTTGGCAAGAGGGGCCATCTTCACAAACCACTGGGGGCTTGTGAGGGGCTCCACCACAGTGCCGCAGCGATAGCAGCAGCCGACATTGTGACTGTAAGGCTCCACCTTGACGAGATAGCCCTGCTCCTCCAGGTCGGCCACGACGGCCTTTCTGGCCGCGTATCTGTCGAGGCCGTCATACTTGCCCCCGTTTATGATCTTCGCGTCCTCGTCTATGACCTGTATCTGCTCCAGGCCGTGGCGCAGGCCCACCTCATAGTCGTTAGGGTCGTGGCAGGGGGTCATCTTTACGGCCCCGGTGCCGAAGCCCAGCTCCACATAATCGTCCGCCACGATGGGGAGCTTTCGGCCGATCAGGGGGAGTATGGCGTTTTTTCCCACCAGGTGCTTGTAGCGCTCGTCCTCCGGGTGGACAGCCACGCCGCTGTCGCCCAGCATGGTCTCCGGCCGGGTGGTGGCGATGATGAACTCCTCCTCAGAGTCTTCAATGGGGTATCTTATATGCCAGAAGCTGCCCGGCGTGTCTTTATACTCCACCTCCGCGTCTGAAAGGGCCGTGCGGCAGTGGGGGCACCAGTTTATTATCCGGCTGCCCTTGTAGATAAGGCCTTTTTCATACAGGTCGCAGAAGGTCTCGCGCACAGCCTTGGCGCAGGTCTCGTCCATGGTGAAGCGGCTTCTGTCCCAGTCGCAGGAGACGCCCATGCTCTTTTGCTGCTCCACTATCCTGTCGCCATACTGGTCCTTCCAGTCCCAGACCCGCTCCAGGAATTTCTCCCGCCCCAGGTCATAGCGGGTCTTCCCTTCCTCCTTGCGCAGGACCTCCTCCACCTTTATCTGGGTGGCGATGCCCGCGTGGTCAACGCCGGGGAGCCAAAGGGCGGCATAGCCCTGCATCCGCTTATAGCGGGTGAGGATGTCCTGAAGTGTGGCGTCCAGGGCATGGCCCATATGGAGCTGCCCCGTCACGTTGGGAGGGGGCATTACGATGGAAAAGGGCTTCTTGCTCTTGTCGGCGACGCCCCTGAAGTATCCGCCCTTCTGCCACATATCATATATTCTTTTCTCCACGCTCTTCGGCTCGTACACCTTTGGAAGTTCTTTCATTCCTTTTCCTCCTTGTAAAAATGAAAAGGCCCTGAAGCACAAGGCTTCAGGGCGATGTTATACCGCGGTACCACCTGAATTCCGCTTTCTCCGGGGCCTCCCCCGCCAAAGCAGCTCTCTCTGCCCCCTAACGCAGGGCAAAACGCCGAAGCTACCCAGGCCGGGGGCCCTTCACCTCGGGCGCTCGGGGCCGACCTTCCGGGCCGCCTCATGGAAGCTCGCAGCAAACGCTCCCTCTCTGAAAATCGGCCTGTCCCGTACTCCTGCCCGTCACGGCGCATGGATCAATAATTTTCATTGATTATATATCAGCCCCGCCCTTTTGTCAACAAAAACAAGGGCGTCAAAATTAACACTATCTTTACAGCGTCCGGCTTTTCAGAAAACGGGATTTCTGATAGAATCAAAATGTATTTTCACCAAAGGAGGGCCTGATTTGTATCAGAGACACATTCTTGCCGAAAAGCTGAAGGAGGCTGCCGCCTCCGTGCTGCCTATAAGCGCCATCGTGGCGGCCCTCTGCCTTTGTCTGGTGCCGGTCGATACGGGGCTCATGCTCTCGTTCCTTCTCGGCTCCGGAATGCTCATCCTGGGCATGGGTCTTTTCACCCTGGGGGCGGACCTGTCCATGACCCGGATAGGCGAGCTTATAGGAGCCAGGATGACCAAATCCCGGAGGCTGGGGCTTATCCTGCTGCTCAGCTTCGTGCTGGGGGCGGCCATAACCATGGCCGAGCCCGATCTTCAGGTCCTGGCGGCGAATGTGCCGGATATCGACACCACGGTCCTTATAATAACAGTTTCCGTGGGTGTGGGCCTTTTCCTCACCCTCTGCATGCTCAGGATCCTTTTTTCCATCTCCCTGCGTACCCTGCTCATAATTTTTTACATCCTTGTGTTCGGAGCGGCCTTTTTCTCAAAGCCCGATATGCTCTCTGTGGCATTCGACTCCGGCGGCGTAACCACCGGGCCCATGACAGTGCCCTTCATAATGGCTCTGGGCGTGGGTGTGGCCTCCATACGAAGCGATGAAAACGCCAAGGCAGACAGCTTTGGCCTGGTGGCGCTCTGCTCCATCGGCCCGATAATCTCCGTTATGCTGCTGGGGGCCATATACGACACTGACAGCGCCCAGGCCGGAGAGACCATAATAAAAAACATCACCGACACCGTTGACCTGGGGGCAGACTATATCCACGCTCTGCCGGAATATATGCTGGAGGTAGCTATAGCCCTTCTGCCTATTTTCGTTTTTTTCCTGATCTTCCAGCTCGTCTCACTGAGGCTCAGAAAGTTGCCCTTTATCAGGATAGTCATAGGCATAGGATATACCTATCTGGGGCTGGTGCTTTTCCTCACGGGTGTGAACATCGGCTTCTCGCCCCTGGGCTATGTGCTGGGCAGCGCCCTCATATCCGAGGGGCTCAGCTGGCTGCTGATACCGCTGGCCATGCTTATGGGCTGGTTCATCATAAACGCGGAACCCGCCGTACATGTGCTCAACAAGCAGGTGGAGGAGCTGAGCGCCGGCGCGATATCCGCCCGGGCCATGGGGCTTAGCCTTTCCATCGCCGTCTCCGCGGCGGGGGGCCTTGCCATGCTCCGGGTGCTAACGGGGATCTCCATAATGTATTTTCTGCTCCCGGGCTATGTGCTGGCCCTGGCTCTCAGCTTTTTCGTGCCAAAGACCTTTACCGCCATCGCCTTTGACTCCGGCGGCGTGGCCTCCGGTCCTCTTACGGCCACCTTCATGCTCCCCTTTGCCATGGGCGCCTGCACCGAGCTGGGCGGCAGCGTGATGACCGACGCCTTCGGTCTTGTGGCCCTTGTGGCCATGATGCCCCTTATAAGCGTCCAGGTGATGGGAGCCATATACGTTCTTAAGACCAAGGGCGGCGACGAGGAGAAAGCTGCCCCTGCCTTTGCCGATGACGAGATAATTGAGCTTTGGGAGGCCTGCTGAATGGAGCTGTACTATGTTATCGCCATAACCGACAGGGATAAAAGAGACATAATGGCCGAGCTGTACAAGGGCTCGGGGCTGCATATGATACTCACCACCCTGGGAAAGGGCACCGCCACCGACGAGCACCTTTCCATGTACGGCCTTGACTCCACGGAGAAGGCCGTGCTGAGCGCCGTCGCCGGGAGCGAGGAGGCCGCGAAGCTCCTCAAAGCCGCGAAGCGCCGGCTGTATATCGATATCCCGGGCAACGGGGTTATGCTCACCGTCCCGCTGAAAAGCGTGGCCGGCGGCCGGACACTGGCCTATCTAAGTGATTCACCAAAAACAGGAGGCGCGCCGAAAATGGAATTTGAACACGAGCTTATTGTCGTCATATTGAACGAGGGCCATTCCGACTTTGTCATGGACGCCGCCAGGGCGGCGGGGGCCGGGGGCGGGACAGTGCTCCACGCCAAGGGCACCTGCGGCGGCCGGGCGGAAAAGTTCTTCGGCGTGAATCTTGCCGATGAAAAGGACCTTATATACATAATCGCCCACAGGGACGAGAAAGCGGCCATCATGCGCTCTATAAACGAGAGCGCTGGTCCCGGCACAAGGGCCGGCGCTATCTGCTTCTCCCTCCCTGTCTCCTCCGTGGCCGGCCTGAGGAGCCGGGAGGAGGACTGATCCCGACATCGGCACGATTCCCCGGAAAAGGAGCCTTCTCTCCCTTTCCGGGGAATTGTTAACACAATGGTCTTGAACTGGCCGCGTGACTATATTATACTGTGTTCGGCATTTTATGCGCCCAAATTCGGGCGCGGAAGACTTGGAAGGAGACGCCGATGACACAGAAAAAGCATTTGACAAGGCCGATCGCCGCCTTGTTTGCGGTTCTGGCTGTCCTTGTCTGCCTTTTCCCGGCCCAGGCTATGGCCGTTACTCAGGAAGAGATAGATGAGATACAGCGCCAGAAGGAGGCCCTCACCGCCCTTCGTGTTGAGAGCCAGAACAAAGTGGACGAGTTAGAGGCCCAGCAGGCCAGCGTGCTGGAGCAGAAGGCCGCCCTGGACGAGAGGAACCAATACGCTATAGAACAGCTCCAGCTCATCTCCGAGCAGATAGAGCTCTACTCACAAATGATAGACGACAAATCCGCCGAGGTGGACGCCGCCCGCCAGCAGGAGCTTGAGCAGCTTGAGCGCTACAGGACCCGGGTCCGGGCCATGGAGGAGAACGGGAGCTACGGCATTTTGTCTCTCGTGCTGCAAACCTCCAATCTGGGCGAGTTTCTCACCGTGATGGACGATATAGGCGAGATCATGGAGAGCGACAAAAAGCTTCAGTTAGAGTATGTCGAGGCCCGGGAAAACACAGAGACCGTCCTTGCCGAGTATGAGCAGGTGAAGACCGAACTTGAGGGCAAGCAGGCGGAGCTGAAGAACGAGCAGGCAGAGCTTGAAGGCCAGATAGAAGAGGCTTTTTCCCTTATCGCCGAGCTTCAGAACGATATTGACAAGGCCCGCGAAGAGTACGAGATAAACATGGCCGCTGAAGACGAGATGGTGGCCTACTTCGACGAGCTCTCCGCCCAGCTTGCCCGGGAGCAGGAGGCCGCCCGTCTGGCCGCCGAGCAGGCGGCCCAGCAGGCCCAAAACAACGGCAATTCCGGCGGCGGAACTTCCCAAAGCGGGGGCTCTGTCTCCGGCACAGGCAGCTTCACATGGCCCGTCCCCTCCTGCACCATAATCACCAGCCGCTACGGCAGCCGTTTCCACCCCATTTTGCAGACTGAGCGCTTCCACGCCGGGATCGACATCGGTGCTGCCAGCGGCTCCACCATCGTAGCCGCCGACGGGGGCACCGTGGCCGTGGCGGAATATAACGACAGCTATGGCAACTATGTTTTCATCGACCACGGCAACGGATATTCCACGGTTTACGCCCATATGTCCTCCATGGCCGTGAGCGCCGGCCAGTCTGTCAGCCAGGGCGACACCATAGGTTATGTCGGCAGTACGGGCTGGTCCACCGGCCCCCACTGTCACTTTGAGATCCGCTCCGGCGGTTCCACCACCGATCCCGCAGCCTATTTCAGCGGCCTTACTTACTGGAATTGCTGATATCCCAAAACGCGGACCCGGCGCGTCAGCCCATATAAATGGTGCTGGCGCGCCGGGTCTTTATTCGTGGGGTTCGGGGTCATTTCCCCACATTGATGATTTTGTTCACTATTTCCGGGGCGATCTTCACCACTTTCCGGTCATACGTCAACAGGCCATTGAGTTCATCCTCCACGTCGCTGAGCTGGGTATATACCGCCGCAGCAAGGCCCGCCAGCTTTGAGGGGCCGATCTGCTTTTGATAAAGCTCTTCAATGGCGATCTCAAGCTGGGCCGGCATCTCGAATTTTTTATAGCCGAAGTCCTTAGCGCCGAAGCAGTGTCCCCTGACCTTGTGGTTATAGCCGCCAAACTCGCTCAGCAGCACCGCCCTGCCCTTTTTGTCGGGCTTGAAGGAATATTTCCTGAAATACACGTGCTCGCTCTTCACCTGGCCTATGCCCTGGTCGTGCCAGCCGGAGGCGTGGTCGATGGTACGGCTGTCGTCTATGGCCTTTACCAGCTCGTACATGCGTCCGGCGTCGAACTGGCCCCAGCCTTCGTTGAATATGACCCACATGGCTATGCACGGGCAGTTATACAGGTGGCGGATCATTTCCCCGAGCTCCGCCTCAAACTCTGCCCGGGCGGCCTTGTCGCCCCGGGCGAAGAGCGCATAGGCGCTGTCTTTCAGGTGCACGCCCGTCATCAAAGGGGCCGATACCACCGGCGCGCTGTAGCTTCCGCCGCCGTTGGGCATGTCCTGCCACACCAGCATACCCAGCCTGTCGCAGTGATAGTACCAGCGGAGCGGCTCTACCTTTATGTGCTTTCTCAGCATGTTGAAGCCCATGGCCTTGGCCGTGCTTATGTCGTATATCATGGCCTCGTCGCTGGCCGGGGTGTATAGCCCGTCCGGCCAATAGCCCTGGTCCAGGACTCCGTTATGGAAATAGGGGCTGCCATTCAAAAAGAGCCTGGGCACGCCTTTTTCATCCTGCTCCACCGAGAATTTGCGCATGGCGAAATAGCTCTGGACCAGATCCTCACCGCAGCGGACGGTAAAGCCGTAAAGCTTCGGATCTTCCGGAGACCAGGCCTCAAAATCCGGCACGGGTATCCGGGCAGGAAGCTCATACTCCTCATCCCTGAAGCAGGCATAGGCGCTCTCCTCCCCCGAAACATCGGCGGATATCTCCACACAGGCGGCGTCGTAGTCCGGCCTTATCCGGAGAGACTTTACATAGCTCTCCGGCACGGCCTCCATCCACACCGTCTGCCAGATGCCGCTCTGGGGCGTGTACCATATGCCGCCCCGACGGGACTTCTGCTTGCCCCGGGTGTGGCCGCCCTTCTCCGTGTCGTCTGTCACCCTGACGGTGATGGTCATAAGCCCGTCCTCAATGGCCTCGGTCACGTCCGCCTCAAAGGGGAGGAAGCCCCCCACATGGCTCACGAGCTGGGCAGAATTCACCCAAACTGTGGCGCACTGGTCAACGGCTCCGAAATGGAGGATTATCCGCCGGCCGCTGAATTCGGCCGGTACGGCCACCTCGCGCCTGTACCACAGGTATTCCCCGCTTTTAAGGGCCCTGTTCACGCCCGATAGCTCTGTTTCCGGGGAAAAGGGGACGATGATCTGCCCGTCAAATTCCTTTGGAAACCGGCTTGAGTCGTTTATGGCATAGTCCCAGGGGCCGTTCAGGCTCATCCAGCCAGCTCTCGCAAGCTGGGGCCTTGGATATTCCGGAAGGGGATTTTGCGCATCTACCCTGTCCGTCCAGACTGTGTTCATACAAAATTCTCCTTGCTTGTCCCGGCGCGCAAATTAATAAAAATTCAGCGCCGCTCTGCTTTTTTTGTGCTATACTCTTCTATGATAAAGGTTTTTGCCCGCTTTTTCAGGCGAAAAAAGGAAAAAGGTGAAAAAAATGATGATACTTGAAACCGAAAGGCTCTATCTCAGAAAGCTAAAACAGAGCGATTTTGAAGCCCTGTGCCGCACGCTTCAGGATGATGAGGCCATGTATGCCTATGAAGGCGCATTCAGCGACGCCCAGGTCCATGAATGGCTTGACCGGCAGCTCTCCCGCTATGAAAAATGGGGTTTTGGCCTATGGGCCGTCATCCTGAAAGAAGACGGCCAGTTCATCGGTCAGTGCGGGCTCACCATGCAGCCCTGGAAGGACAGAGAGGTCCTGGAAATAGGCTATCTTTTCCAGCGCTCCCACTGGCACAGGGGCTTCGCCATCGAGGCCGCCTCCGCCTGCAAGCGCTACGCCTTCCAGACCCTGGGCGCGAAGGAGGTCTGTTCCGTGATCCGCGACAACAACATTCCCTCCCAAAAGGTCGCTCTGAGAAACGGCATGACGAGAGAGGATTCCTGGACGAAGCACTACCGTGGCGTGGACATGCCCCACTATCGCTACACGATATATAACTGAGCGGACCATCCGCAGAGCCAAGCAGAGCCAGGCGCTTTTCCGCCTGGCTCTGCTTCAGCTTGTCAAAAAAGTCCTTTCGGCCTTTTCTGCCAAGCTTCAGCCGCCACATTTTTTGTGAAAGCGTTATATCACAAAAAATCTCGCTTTACTCGGCAAACGCCTGATAAATCAGGCTTATTGCTGGCGGTTATTGGAATACGAGGCGGGCCTGCGGCCCCCTCGTGCTCCCCCGCTTTGCC
>DBGBEC010000139.1:0-3276 GCA_048477415.1 Candidatus Limivicinus sp.
GTGTTTAATCCCCCGAAAGCCCAGGCTTTCGGGGGCTTCTGCGCTTTTCAGCGGCCGGGGGAAAAATTTCCGGGAGCGTCTTGACAAATACATATTGAAGTGATATGATTTTGATATCAAAATAAGTCTCATATATATTCAGACAGAGGCTTAGATAGGAGGATAGACAAAATGAAAGAGAAAGTTCTCGACAACAGGCAAAACGGCATGGCCATGCTTTTGCTGACGATACTGCTGTATCTGGCCGCCATCGGACTGGTCATTTTCGGCGGATTAATGATAGACCGGGGCTATGGCTGGGCTCCGCTGCCTCTCGTGCTGGGCACAGTGTGGCTCGTCCTGGGCTGGATACCATTTTTGGGGCTCAAGGTGATAAGGCCCCAGGAGGCCCTGGTGCTCACCCTTTTCGGGAAATATGTGGGCACCCTGAAGAAGGAGGGCTTTTACTATGTGAATCCCTTCTGCGTGGGCATAAATCCCGCCGCCAAGACCCGCCTGGGCCAGAGCGGGGATGTGGACGGCGGCCGGAGCGGCGGAATGATGAACATGAGCTTTAATGTGAATACCAACGTATCCGAAGCGGTGGGCAGAAAGATATCCCTGAAGGTCATGACCCTCTCCAACAGCCGCCAGAAGATAAACGACTGCCTCGGGAACCCGGTGGAGATAAGCATAGCGGTGATGTGGCGGGTGGTGGACACGGCGAAGGCTGTGTTCAACGTGGATAACTACAAGGAATACCTCTCCCTCCAGTGCGACAGCGCGGTGAGAAACATCGTGCGCATCTACCCCTATGACATTGCCCCCGGGGTGGACACCACCGGCGACGGCCAGGCCGACGAGGGCAGCCTCAGAGGCTCCAGCGAGACCGTGGCCCGCAGGATAAGGGACGAGATCCAGCAGAAGGTGGAGGGAGCCGGCATAGAGGTGCTGGAGGCCCGCATCACCTATCTCGCCTATGCTCCGGAGATCGCCGCCGTCATGCTTCAGCGCCAGCAGGCCTCCGCCATTATCGACGCCCGGAAAATGATAGTCGACGGGGCGGTGGGCATGGTGGAAATGGCCCTTCAGCGTCTCAATGAGAACAACACCGTGGAGCTGGACGAGGAGCGGAAAGCCGCCATGGTCTCGAACCTTCTGGTGGTGCTTTGCGGCAACAGGGACGCGCAGCCGGTGGTAAACTCCGGCAGCCTTTACTGACATGGCTGACAACGCCAAGAAACAGGTGCCCCTGCGGCTGTCTCCAAAGCTGTATAATGCCATCGCCGCCTGGGCGGAGGACGATTTTCGCTCCATCAACGGCCAGATAGAGTATCTGCTTACCGAGTGCGTGCGCCAGAGGAAGAAGGACGGTAAATATGTGTCGGAAACTCTGGACGAGCCCCTGGAGCTGGACATAAAATAAGGGCTTGAAATGGAGGAGAAATATGCTCTGGATAAAGGGATTTACAAAATGCTACGGGGATAAAAAGGCTGTGGACGATCTCAGCCTACACATCGCCCCGGGGGAGATATACGGCTTCATCGGCCACAACGGCGCGGGGAAGACCACAACAATAAAGGCCTGCGCCGGTATCCTGGGCTTTGACCGGGGCGAGATACTTATAGACGGGATGGACGTCGCCAAGCGCCCCCTGGACTGCAAGCGGATCCTGGCCTATATCCCGGACAATCCGGATCTCTATGATTTTATGTCCGGCATAAAGTATCTGAACTTCATTGCCGACATATATGGGGTGGGCCGGGAGGAGCGGGCGGCCCGTATCGGGAAATACGCGGAGGTCTTCGGCCTGACGGAGGACCTGGCCCAGCCGATATCCGCCTATTCCCACGGCATGAAGCAGAAGCTGGCCCTTATCTCCGCCTGGCTGCACCAGCCCCGGCTCATAATAATGGATGAGCCCTTTGTGGGCCTGGACCCCAGGGCGGCCCACAGTCTCAAAGAGCTCATGGCCGAGCACTGCCGGCTTGGCGGGGCCATATTCTTCTCCACCCATGTGCTGGAGGTGGCGGAGAAGCTCTGCCACAAGGTGGCCATCATAAAAGAGGGCCGCCTTGTAGCCAGCGGCGGCATGGAGCAGATAAAGGGAGACGACAGCCTTGAGGCTGTGTTCCTGGAACTGGAGGACGACAATGCTTAAGGCCCTTCTCCGCCTCCGGCTGGAGCTTTTAAAGAGCTGGCTCACCGGCTCTGCCGGGCGGAAAAAGCCCCTGAGCAAGTGGGCCGTGCTCGGCTTCGGCCTGCTCCTGCTCTATGGGCTTTCCGCTTTCGGCTTTCTCTTCTGGCACAGCTTCAGCAGCCTGGCCCTGCCCTTTCAGCAGGCGGGCCTGGGCTGGCTGTATTTTGCCCTGGCGGCCTTCATGGCCTTTGCCCTGATGTTCGTGGGCAGCGTTTTCGCCGCCAAGGCCCAGCTCTATGAGGCCCGGGACAATGACCTGCTTTTGAGCATGCCCATAAAGCCCGGCCTTATCCTGCTCAGCCGTATGCTCATGCTCTGGCTGATGGCCTTCGTCCTGGCCCTCGTGACGGCGATCCCGGCCCTGCTGGCCTGGAAAAGCGTTTTGCCCATGTCCGGGGCGGGGCTTGCCGCCTTTCTTACGATCTTCCTTCTGCTGCTGCCGCTGCTGGCCCTGGCCGCCTCGGCCCTGCTGGGCTGGCTTTTGAGCCTTGTCTCCTCCCGGCTCGGCGGGAAGAGCTATGTGACGCTGCTGTTCTCCCTGCTGTTTTGGGGGGCATATATGTACGCCGCCTTCAGGATGAATTCCCTGCTGGCGGCCCTGGCGGCGGACCCTAACTCCGTATCCGGCCTGGGAGCCGTGGCGCCCCTGTATTGGGCGGGCCTGGCCTGCGCCGGGGGGGATGCGGCCGCCCTTTTGAAAATAACCGCTCTGGCGCTCTCAGTCTTCGCTCTCGTATACCTGGTCCTGGCCAAAAGCTTTGTGAAGACCGCCACCGCCCGTCGGGGCCAGGCTAAAAAAAGGTATGTAGCACGTTCGGAAAGGGCGAAAAGCCCCGCCGCCGCCCTGTTCCGCCGGGAGCTGAGCCGCTTTCTGTCCAGCGCCGGATACATGCTCAACTGCGGCTTCGGCCTGTTTATCGCCGCTGCCGGGGGGATATTCCTGCTGATAAAGGGAGGGGAGCTGCTCAGCTCCCCGGCGTATCCTCTTGTTGCCCCGGTGGCCCCGGCCCTAAGCGTAATGCTCCTGTGCTTCATGGCCTCCAGCGCGCCGGTGAGCGCGCCCTCCGTCTCCCTTGAGGGGAAGAGCCTTTGGCTC
>DBGBEC010000140.1:0-4527 GCA_048477415.1 Candidatus Limivicinus sp.
GTGTATCCGGGGACCATCTTGAAGTCTTTCTTGGTCTCGGTCAGGGTGATGTCGATGTCGCTGTCGGTGAAGGTGTTGACCACCTTGTCGCTGCTGTCCGTCAGCCAGGCCAGGGTGCCGCCGATGGCGCCCACCAGGACCAGGGCCAGAGCCAGAAACAGCGCCAGGCTTTTCTTCTTCATGTCGTTCTCCTCCTTTCCTCGATATTTGATGAGCGCTCCCCCGGCGGGGGGCGAAGGGGAGCGCTCCATATAATCGGCAGAGCCGCTTATATCAAATTACGCCGCTTTAAACGCAGCCCAGGCGGCCTCGGCGGTCTCAAAGCCGTCGGCCTGGATGGCGTGAGCGTTAACGGTGATGGTCATGCCCTTGATCGTTTCAAGCTGCTTATTGTCGATCTCGCCGGGAACGGTAATGCTGTCAAAGAGAGCCTCAAGCGCGACATCGCCGCTCGCGGCGGATACAGTTTCCTTGTACCAGAACTCGTAAGTACGGGTGTTGGCGGCGCTGTCCTCTACGTTGCCCTTATATATCCAGTTGGTGCTGTCGTAGCCATTGAAGATATCCAGCATATCGGCGCCGTTGGGGGCAAAGATCGCATCCAGTTCGGCGGACTTGCTGATGGTCACGGTCATGCGGACGTAGGATTCCTCGCTGCCGCTAAGCACAGTTACCATCGGGTCTTTCGCATATGTATGGCCGGGGAGCAGCTTGTAGCTGTTGGCCTGTACACGGTTGGCCCCTTCGACGAGGGAGCCGTCGGTGTTTGCTTGGGCCTCGTCCAGCTTGATAGCGACGGAGCCCACGGTGAAGGTGTTGACCACCTCGTCGGTATCGGTCAGGTATGCCATGGTGCCGAAGACAGTCGCGGTAACGAGCAGGACCGCGGCCATCACCAGACCAAGGACTTTGGTTTTGGTCTTCATGGGTTTGTCCTCCTTATGATCGGGTATGATTTATATTGGGAGCCTTTCGGCCTTATCCCCTGAAACAAGTTGCCCCTGATTTCGTCAGGCATATACGGCGGCTCAGCCCTTGGATTTAAGGTGCCTACCCTTTTCGGCGGGCTTCTTCCCCTCGTCCCTGGTGAACAGGTCCGGCAGGAACACCAGCAGCAGCAGGACGGCCCCGGCTGAGATCGCCACATACATTCCCGGGGGATTCTGGATATAGTTCGCCAGATAGCCCAGCCCGGGAATGGAGAAGACCGGGGTGCCGATAATGTTCTTATAATGGACAAGGCTGCCGTCTTCCGCGTCGTTGGCGTCGCCCTTGGTGCGGAACCTGAGGACGGAGGGATCCGTCTCGTCGGGGACGAGCTCCACGATACGGTGGGTGGCGACGCTGTCCTCGTCCAGCATGAAGGTGATCACATCCCCGGCCCGGAGCGAGCTGGGCTCTGCCTTCTTCACATAGATGAGGGAGCCCACATGATAGGTCGGCTCCATGGAGCCGGACAGCACCGTGAACACCTGAAAACCGAGCAGCCGGACCCCCACCAGGGCCACAGCCAGCAGCACGGCCAGCACCACGATAAGGCTTGTGATGATATTCCAAAGCTTTTTCACTGATTTTCCCATGTCCTTCTTTCCCGCGTGACCGCGCCGCTGGGGCCGGGCGTTCAGCCGGGCCTGTCCGCCGGACGCGGCTCCCGCGCATGTTTTTTAATGATCCGGGGAATGATAGCGGCACATGAAAAAGCGTCAGCCATCCGGCGGCCATGCTGAGGCTTCGGGTGCTGACGTCCTTCTTCCCGTATTCGGCGGCCGGGGGACCGCGCGAAAGCGCCTGCCCGTATCCGGCCCCCAGGCCCCGGCCCCGCGAAAGGGAAGAGCCCAGCCTTTTCCGGCCAAACCCCGGCGGCCATTTTCGCAGAGTAGGCCACTCTGCGAAAATGGCCCGCCTCGTGATATTATTAAGGTAAGTGGCTCTTGAAAGGCAAAACCTGCGTGTAACGCCGCTTTAATAATGCCTGAAATTTGTTCAAAAATAAATAAAGAGCTGGCAGATTTTCATGTCTGTCAGCTCTTTTTCTTTTGTTTTTGCTGCTATCAGGGGACAAGGGGCCGCCGAAAATGATTTTTTCCTACTATATAAATACAACACAGCCCCCGCGTATCCTTCGCCCTTGGCTCCCTCGAGGAGGGAGCCGACGGATATGGAGCTTGGGGCAGCGCCATAAGCGGAATGCAGTCGGCTTCTTCTGACGCCGCCCCTGGGCTTTGATTTGGTGGGGGAAGAAAAGCGGCAGAAAGAAGCACATAAAACCGCCTTTTTAGATTGACCAATGTCTGTTTCTCGTGTAAAATACAGATGATCAAGTCAATGATCCGGCAAAACCGTCGAAAGGCGGTGACGCAAAGCAACAGGGCCTATCCGATAACGGTGGTCGCCAGCTGCAACACAAAGACGACCGATCGCCCTGCGCTTTTGCGCGGGCGATTTTTGCATATCAGGGAGGGTGACGCGATATGAAGCGGAGATTCTATAGTGTACTTATATGCTGTGTGATATTGTTTCTATTGACTATTCCCGCCTATGCTGCCGGGACGAAGGAATACATTTTGGATGAAATAGGTATGACGGTTTCCATGCCATCCGACTATATTGTCTTTTCGCGGGACGTCAATGCGAATGATCCCAATTTGTCTGCATATGGACTTACAAAAGATAGTATAACTTCGCTCATGAGCGAGCGAAATATATATCTCAATGGCTGGGACGCGGATGTCAACCAAGAGATCATAATCACCATGATCGACAGCCCCTTAGTCGATTTCAACCTGTATAGTGACACAACGCTTTCTATAATGGCAACATCATTGGAGTCCGAATATGAGAATTTTGGCGTTACCTTGACCAAGTCAGAAATATATCACCACACCCAGGCAAAATTCTTGAAAATGAATATTAGCCAACCGAATGGCGGTTCAACGATGTACGGTTTGCAATACCACACGGTATACGCGGATAAAGCGATCAATATTACTATGCAGTCCTATTCAGGACAGATCACAGCAACGCAGGAAGCTGTTATCAAAAGCATAGTGGACAGCGTGGAGTTTGATACAGCTCCGCAAACAACAGAGACAAATTCTTTGCCAACAGGTGCTTTTACATACACCGATACAAAGACAAACGCAACTTTTCTTGTTCCCGCAAACTGGGTCGAAACGCCCTTGACCGAGGAACGGGAATTCATAGATGTGCAATTCACATCGCTTAAAGAAGACGGAATGGTCATCATGTACGGCGGCTTTGATCTATGGAATGAAATGACGACATCTGAGCGAAGCGGGTATACCCGTTCCGACATAGATAACAGTATATTTACCAAGTCTGATATTGCTGATGCCTTTGGCCTCGCGAGCAATGATGTTAAATCTGTCACATATGGAGGAAAAGAATACTATACTGCAACGGTCACATCGGATACAGAAGCATATGGCTTAAACTTTGCCGTTACCATTACCCATATGGTATGCGTAGAAAACGGGTATATGCATTGGTTCCAGTTTAGCGGCGCTGATGACAATGAGCTATACGGAGATTTTGAATCTCTATTGACCAGCGTGGGCTTTTCCACGTCAGACAACACGAGAAGTCCGGACGTCAGCAGCGATCCAAGTGGTCAATTCAGTCTTGAGGGTATATTGCTCAATCTGGTCGTTACCATTGCCGTTTATTCGCTGCCAATCATCATTTACCGCTATTTTATAAGAAAAGCACCTGTAGAAAGGGAGAAAGCCAAAAAAATTACCATAATATATGGGATCTGTGCCTTCATAGTTATGTCGGTAATTATCTTTGCGATCAATGGGAGCGGTGCTGCCGGGGGAGCGATTCTCCTGTGGAGTTGGATCAATTACCGCATGCTGATCGGCGGAGAAAATCAAAACCAAAACAGCAAGGGTCTTGAGCCAGTTCCATCTGCAATCACCCCATCAAATACTTACCCGGACAATACGCATAAGGAAGAAGGCGCTATTCCTCAGAAGACGTATTTATCGTCTGCGGATAAACCAAATGAAATTATATGTCAGAGCTGTGGAGCGATCTTATCCAACAATAGCAAATTCTGCCACAAGTGCGGTGCTCAGATACAAAAGTAAACGACAATAATTACAGGGAGCGGAGAGGGTGAAGCATTATTGGGAAATGGGCCCGGATCATTTGTTTATTTCAAAAAATTTGCAGATACTCATTTCCAAATGTGATACAGAGCCCAGGGGATGGAAGCCTAATGCCCAAGGCTGGCGTCTTGCCAGCTACGGAGCGACTCTCAGATATTCAAGGGCCTGTCCCTCTTCCGGCTGTAGGCTGAAGCTCAGCACCCGGCCGCCGGGGGCATAGACCGTGTCTATCGTCAGCGTCTCGCCTGAATATGCCAGAAGACGGTAGCCCTGAAGCTCAGAATATTCCGGCTCCGCCCCGGGCTCCGCCTGGGCGCTCCACTGCCTGGGGCCGTTTTCATCGGCCACCGCCCGGATAAAAAGCTCTTCGCCCCGGGGGAACAGCTCTGCCGCG
>DBGBEC010000141.1:0-4489 GCA_048477415.1 Candidatus Limivicinus sp.
CCTCAAGAAAGGAAAAGACAAAATGAAAAAGCTTTTTGCCCTTTTGCTGGTGCTCTGCCTGGCCTTCGCCGGGGTGATCGGATATGTAAACTATAAAAGCCCGGCGGACCCCGCGCCGGAGGAGAGCCCCGCAGCGGAGGAGGGCCAGGGCGAGACCCAGACGGAGGAGTCCGCCGCCGGGCAGACTGTGGACTACGCCGCCATATATGAGAGCCTTGACAAGGACCAGACGGTGCTCACCGTGGGCGGCAGGGAGATAAGCTGGGGCGAGTATTTCGCCGTCTTCTACAGCCAGGCCCAGCAGGTGGAAAATATCTTTGCCAATATGGCGAGCTACGGCCTGCCCATGAGCTGGGAGGACGCCGCCGACGAGAGCGGCGCAAGCTACATAGACAAGGTGCACGAGAGCACTGAAGAGATGTTCCTTCTGATGGAGGCCTTGGACCGCTTCGCCGGAGAGAACTCAGTGGAGCTTGACGACAGCCTTATCCAGGCTGAGCTGGAGAGCCAGATCCTTGCCGCCTGCGGCACGGAGGGCACGGAGGCCGATTTCGACGAGCTTCTCGCCGGCATGTATATGGACCTGGAGCTCTACAAGCGGATGCTCCGCATGGATCTCCTCTATCAGCAGAACTATATCCAGGTCTACGGCGAGAACGGGGAACTGTTCGACCCGGCTAAGGCCATGGCCTATCTTGAGGAGGGCCAGTATATGCGCGCAAACCACATCCTCTTCGCCACCGTGGATCTGAGCACCGGGGAGGCCCTTGACCAGGCCGCGATCGATGAGAAGCTGGCCCAGGCCCAGGAGATAAGCCGGGAGCTCAGCTCCATCCAGGGCCAGGAGGAGCGGGTGCAGCGCTTCCTTGAACTGAAGGAGGAGCTCTGCGAGGACGGGGGCAAGCTTGCCTATCCCGAGGGGTATACCTTCACCACCGGCGAGATGGTGGCCGAGTTTGAAGATGGCTGGAAGAGCCTGGAGGACTATCAGGTTTCCGAGCCTGTGGAGACCGACTATGGCTATCACGTCATTATCCGCCTGCCCCTTGACACTGGAGCCGTCATCAGCTACAGCAGCGGCGGAGTTCCCCTGAGCGCCATGACCATAAGCTCCAATGCCGAATATACAGAGCGCATTGCAGCCGTCATAGACGGCGTAGACTTCAGCCTTGCCCCCGGCTTCGAGGGCGTGGACCTGAGCGCGTATATCAAATAAAGCGAAACAAAACACAAAGCTCCCCCCGCGCCGCAGTGTGAACGGTACGGGGGGAGCTTTGTGAGCAAGGGGAGGAACCATACTTAGATGAAGGCAAAAACCTATGGTTATATCAGAGTCTCTACTCTGGAGCAGAACGAAAACAGGCAGGTTGACGCACTGCACCGGGCGGGGGTCGAGCAGAAAAGAATATATATAGATAAGCAAAGCGGCAGAAACTTTGAAAGAAAGGGCTACAGGGCCCTTTTGAGGCAGATAAAAAAGGGGGATCTGCTGTATATAACCAGCATTGATCGGCTGGGCCGGGGCTATGAGGAGATACAGCAGCAGTGGCAGCTCCTGACAAAAACTATCGGCGCGGATATATGTGTGCTGGATATGCCGCTTCTGGATACGAGGCGGGATAAGGATCTGATGGGCTCGTTTATAGCGGATATTGTGCTGCAAATACTGTCCTTTGCCGCGCAGAACGAGGTGGAGAGCATAAGAAGGCGCCAGGCAGAGGGCATAGCGGCGGCAAAGAGCAGGGGCGTGCGCTTCGGCAGGCCGCGGGCCACGCTGCCTGACAGCTTCAGCCGTGACCTTGAAGCGTGGGAGAATGGAGCGATAAGTCTTTCCGCTCTGCTTTTGCGCTACGAGGTGAGTGAGTCCACTGTATATCGTCGGCTCAGACAAAAAAGAAAAGAAAGTGAAAAAACATAGCTGTCAAAAGGTGTGCCTTTTGACAGCCATACATTTACACGGAGAATATAGCATATATACGGGGAAAAGTCAACTTTTTTCTTCACTATTCTCCCTGTCAAAAGGCACACCTTTTGACGACTAAGAGGCTTATAAATGAGGCTTCCATAATAGCTTCGTTTGTGAGATATTGAGATATGAGAAGAAAAGGAGAGAAAAATGGCAGTAGCATCATTGGTTTTAGGAATCGTGTCCGTACTTATTGGCCTGTTCAGTTCCGGTACACTGGGCTGGCTCGGGGGGATAGTAGGTGTGCTCGGAATTATTCTGGCGGCTTTTGCGAAAAAGAAAAGTCCCGAGGCCCGCGGCCTGGCCACGGCTGGCCTGGTCTGTTCCATAATAGGAACTATTTTAAGCCTTATACTTTATGTAGCCTGTGCGGCTCTTGTTGGTGGGCTGGCCTCCCTGTAAAACCCGAAAAGGCTTCCACTCAACTACATGAGAAATACAGGCGCTTAAAAGACCGCTAACGAGCGCTGTATGGGGAACAAGACGAGCGAGAGGCAAAGCCTCACGCTCGTCTTGTTCCCCCTCAGACTGACTATACACGACGGAACTCTATAATATGGTAAACGAAATAGAAATATTTGGTGTTTTTCTTCCGGAATATGGCCTTATGGCGGCGGCTGGCCTTGCGGCTGCCGTGGTCCTGGCGCTTGTGCAGATAAGGCGGTTTGCTCTTGATATAAACGATTTCACAATAATATGCGCGTTTTCCGGCTTGATGGGCTTGATGGGCGCAAAGCTTTTATATATTCTTATAAGTTTTCCTCTCCTGATGTCTGATGAAGGCATGAGTATCAGTGAGCTTATGAGAGGCGGTTTCGTGTTCTACGGCGGCTTTATCGGCTTTTTTGCAGGCCTTTCCCTTTGCGGAAAAATATTCCGGCTGAACACGGAACCCTACCTGGAATGCTGCATGGCCTGCTTCCCTCTTTTTCATGGCTTTGGGCGCATAGGCTGCCACCTGGCAGGCTGCTGTTATGGTATTTCCTGGCCAGGAGCAATTTCTGTGACATACACGAGCTCACCCTTCGCGCCTGTAGACATAGCTCTGTTTCCTGTTCAGCTCGCGGAGGCTGCGGGAGAATTTATCATTGCACTTTTTCTGCTGCTGACGCAGAAAAAGACTGGGTCTTTTTCTCTTGAGATATATATGCTCTGGTATGGCGCGTTGCGCTTCGGCCTTGAAAATTTCCGTGCCGACCAGGCTCGGGGTATAATTGCGGGCGGGGTATCTTTCGCTCAACTCATAAGCCTTGGTCTTATGGCATGTGGAGCAGTGCGACTATATAAGAAGCTCGGGACTTAAAATTTTTCCTCAGACGCATACAAGAGGCGGTATTGCTGAAATAGACCCCCGGACGGGGCAGATGGCTTTTTGCGGAGAGACCATAAGCTGCCGCATAACACGAGAGCAACGTGTTTTGCGGCAGCTTAGTTCATTTGAACGTCCCGGGCCTTATATTTCCGCGGAGGCGGGGCTTTTCTTCACCAGGTGCAGGACTATGCCCACGATAAGGCCCAGGCAGGCGGGAACGAGCCAGCCCAGACCCAGCTTGAACAGGGGCAGTATCGCCCCGGCGGGCTCCAGTATGAGCTCCGCATGGAGAAGATCCCTTATGCTCTCCGGCAGATAGCGGACAAGGTCCAGAAAGCCCGCCAGGGCCGTTGGGATGGTCACGGCCACGAACACCCGCCTGTCGTAGCCAAAGGCGTTCCCGGTCAGGCACAGCAGCACCAGGGTGATGGTCAGCGGGTACAGGAACATCAGCACCGGCAGGCTCAGCTCGATGATGCTGCTTAGCCCCACATTGGATATGCCGAAAGCGAAAAGCGTGAACACGATGGTATACGCCTTGTAGTTCAGGCTCTTCGGGAAAAGCTCGGTAAAGGTGGTGGCGCAGGCGGTTATGAGGCCGATGGCGGTTTTCAGGCAGGCGAAGGTGATGGTGATGCCCAGAAGCACACCGCCGAAGGCCCCAAAGTAGTGCACGCCTATCTGATAGAGGGCCACGCCCCCGTCGGCGCTTATGCCCAGCACGCTTCTGGACTGGGCCCCAACCACAGTCAGCATGCAGTATATGGCGGCCATGAGCAGGCAGCTGAAAAAGCCGGCCTTTACCGTGCTGGCGGATATGGCCCGGGGCGAGCTGAGACCCAGGCCCCTGATGGCGTTTATAAGGATGATGCCGAAGGCCAGGGCGGCCAGGGCGTCCACCGTGTTGTAGCCGTCCAGAAAGCCCTGGAAAAAGCTCATGCTCTCGTAGTTTCCGGTGGGGGCAAAGGCGTCGACAGCGCCCATGGGCTTTATAAGGGCCGTCACCGTAAGTATGCCGAGGAAGAGCAGGAACAGGGGGTTGAGTATCTTCCCTATCCAGGTCATTATCCCCGCCGGACGCAGCGAGAAGAACAGGGCCGCGGCGAAGAACAGGGCCGAGAACGCGCAGAGGGCAAGACCGTGGTATTCCTGGGGCACCAGGGGCTGTATGCCCACGGTGAAGGACACGGTGGCCGTCCTCGGTATGGCGA
>DBGBEC010000142.1:0-7563 GCA_048477415.1 Candidatus Limivicinus sp.
CTGCCGGGACTGTAAAACCGAAATTCGGATCGATATCGTCAAGGGCAAGTGCTTTGAGAGCCGGGGCCGATGATATGACGCAGACGCGCGTCGTGTTGTCGGCCCCGGCTCTTTTCCCGCACGCGGAGGTGATAGCCCGCAGGGAGAAAAAGCAGGGGCTCAGGGAAAGGGGGAGAGGGAGATGGCAAGTCCAAAACGGCTGGATCGAGACGGCCCGCACCGGAAAGCCTTTGAATCCAACAAAGCCAAGATATACGCAACGCAAAACACCTGTGGCATATGCGGCCACCCGGTAGACTTCTCCGTCCCCTGGCCTGAGCCCATGTCCGCCTGCATCGACCACATCATCCCGATCAACAAGGGCGGACATCCGTCAGACATCGACAACCTACAGCTTGCCCACATGGCCTGCAACAGGCAGAAGAGCGATAAGCTGGGAGCACCATCCGCAGGCAATGCCCCGGCTCCCGCCGCGCCGGGGAAGATAACAAACCGAAACCTCCCCCTCAGCCGTGACTGGAAAAGCTATAAAGCGTGAGCTGGGCGGCTCGGGGCAAAAAAAGAGCCCTTTTCGGCCAAATATGGGGGGGATAGGACCCTCCCGCCCCCCTCACAGAGGTTCAGGCTGTCTATTGTGAACAAATCCACATCGGGAAAATGGTCAGAATGCCCAAGTAGTAAATAAACTATAGGCGCGCCTACGCGGAAAGCAGTGATTTCGGCGTTTTGGTGCATAAAAACAAACCCGCCGACGCAAAAAGCTTAGGCGGAAGACTAAAGGACTGAGAGCCATGGAAAGCTTAAAAGGCGTTGAATATCTCCGAAGGAAACTGGAAGAAAAACGGCCCCGGGTGCTGACCCGATACCGGTATTACGACATGAAAAACCATGTCAAATATTTTTCCCGCATGCTCCCCGCAGAGTATAAGTGGATGTCCCACACCTTGGGCTGGTGCTCAAAGGCCGTGGACTCTTTGGCTGACAGGTTGGTATTTAACAAATTCCGGGAGGACGATTTCAACCTCAACCAGATTTTCCAGATGAACAACTCAGACATTCTCTTTGACGCGGCGGTCCTGGCGGCGCTGATCGGCTCCTGCTGCTTTGTTTACATCTCTCCGGATGAGGACGGCTTCCCCCGCCTCCAGGTGATAGACGGCAGCAACGCCACCGGCATTATCGACCCGATAACCGGGCTCCTCAAAGAGGGCTATGCCGTGCTACAGCGGGGAGATTACGGGCTCCCCACAGTAGAAGCATATTTTACACCGGGCTCAACCCTAATCTACGAGGGGGGCAAGCCTATTCGCAGGGTGCCAAACCCTGCCCCTGCTCCCCTGCTGGTACCGATAATCTATCGACCGGACGCTACCAGACCGTTTGGACACAGCCGGATAAGCCGGGCCTGCATGTCAATTATGCAAAGCGCCCTCCGCACCATCAAACGCTCGGAGATATCCGCAGAGTTCTATTCTTTCCCCCAGCGCTATGTGTTGGGCTTAAGCGAGGATACGGAGTTTGACGGCAAGTCCGCCACTCTCTCCACCTATCTGGCATTTACCAAGGACGAGGACGGAGACAGCCCCTCGATGGGGCAGTTTACCCAGCAGAGCATGAGCCCATATACGGAGCAGCTTCGCACCTTTGCCGCTCTCTTTGCGGGAGAGACGGGCTTGAGCCTTGACGATTTGGGCTTTGTATCTGATAACCCCTCTTCCGCGGAGGCTATAAAGGCATCCCACGACATACTCAGGCTGACGGCGCGGAAGGCTCAGCGGACATTTGGCAGCGGGCTTTTAAATGCCGGGTATTTGTCGGCATGCCTGCGGGATAACTTCCCTTATAAACGGCGACAGATTTATTTTACCCGCCCGGTGTGGCGGCCCATATTCGAGCCGGACAGCGCAACGCTCTCAAGTGTCGGCGACAGCCTTTTAAAGCTTAATCAGGCCTACCCGGATTATATCTCCAGGGAAACGCTTGAGGACTTGCTGGGATTTTAAGGCGGTGTAGATGGCTACCTTTGATAAGGAGCAGCTCCAAAATGCGCTCTTAAGCCGTCTATCCAGCGACGAGCAATTAGAAAAGCTTGCTCAGAAAGTTGATCGACCCGCAGCTACATATGCAGATGTTGCGGCATACTCCGAACGTGCGGGTAAAATATGCGCAGAATTTGCAAAGCAAAATTTGACTGCCCGGATCAGTGCGGAGGACGCGGACGCGCTGATTGAGACAGTGATGAAAATCGGGCATAAAAAAGTTGCCGATGCAGCATACGCTACACAGGCAATAATGAACGAGCAAGCTGGCTTAGGCCTTGCTTCTCAGCGCCCACGTTTTCACCCTTCACAGTCGACGAATTTGGCGAAGCATTACCGAACAGAAGTTTGCCGCAAACCAGCCGACGAAGTAAAAAAGGATGTATCAGACTCGATTGAGCTCTTCTGCCGAAAGGTCGTGGATGACTCTGTAAAAGCAAATGCTAACTTTCAGGCGAGAGTGGGACTAAATCCGCTTATCCGCAGAAAAGTTGCGCCCGGCTGCTGCAAATGGTGCACCAATTTGGGTGGGCAATGGGACTATGGCGACGAGCCCGAGGATGTGTATCGGCGGCATAAGCACTGTGCTTGCCTTGTTGAGTTCTTCCCCGGAGACGGCAAGCGACAGAATGTCCACTCAAAGGAGATCTATTCAGACGAAAGCGATCTGGACAGACGGAAAACGATCCACACCGATGAACGGAACGAGGCCCGCCTTCCCCACAACATTAAAAATGTTAAGGATAAGTATTTCAAAAAGGCTACTCCGGGAGAGGGCAAGTTAACATTTGGAAAGGGCTTTGTAGAGAAGGACTTCCCCGAAGAAGTTGCTATCGCGAAACTGCTATTTGATAAATTCGGCGGGGATATTGAGCTTATCGCTCGGTCTGATACAGAGTTGAGACCGGATTTTTCGTGGAATGGCCGCCTGTGGGATTTGAAAACAACTCAGACAGAGAAAGGTGCAAACTCTGCGCTAAGACACGGGCTTAAGCAAATCGAGAAGAATCCCGGCGGGATTGTGTTCAACTATGAAGACCGCCCGGTAAATGTTGATACTTTTTTGGATGTTGTGAGTAAACGGGCCGCGTGGGCGCACTATGGTATCGAGGCAGATATTATTTTAGTCCAGAATAGCAGCATCACAAATATATTCCGAGTGAAAACGAGTGAAAAAAAATAAATGAGGCGCCCCCCCGCCCAAAATAGCGAGGACACGCCTCAAATAGACACAAATAATTGCATCTAAGTAAAGTATAAGCTAACTCAACAGAAAAGTCAACAACGAAAAGAGGAAACAATGGCAGCTCCAAAGAAAGGCCGTCAGACACCCCGGCTCGCCGCTCGCGCGGCAACCGCCGGTGGCGGCGGATTTTATGATTTTGCAAAGCAAGGCTATAAAAAAACATAACCTCTTCGCGCTAACCGTAAGGGGTATGCGTGGAGGTTATGCACGGCGGGAATCATCACTGACGCCCAACCTTAGTTAAAGTATATCCAAATCCACGCAAAATGTCAACATAAAGAGAGAAGTATATGCCAACTGCGAGAAAAGGCCGCCAGACACCGACCCAAGAGGTGACACTCCGCTACCGCAAAAGCCTGGGCAAGGAAGCGGCAGAAACATATGAGAGGACGGGCCGCCGTCTTATGCGCTGGCAGAGGCTGCTGCTTTCGAACATGCTGGCGCACGACAACAGCCATAGATCGCTCTGGACACACACTAAGTTTGGCTATGAGGTGCCCCGCCGCAACGGAAAGGGCGAGGTGCTGCTGGTCCGGGAGCTCTTTGGCCTGCTGCGGGGAGAGCGGATCCTGCATACTGCCCACCGCACTACGACAAGCCATTCCGCCTGGGAGCGCATGTGCAGTCTGCTGTCCGAGGCGGGATATCAATACGATTCGTATAAAGCATATGGTCTGGAGAGTATCAGCTCCCAAAGCTTCTCGGGCAAGATAAACTTCCGTACACGCTCTGCCAAGGGCGGTCTGGGCGAGGGCTATGACCTGCTTGTGATAGATGAGGCTCAGGAGTACACAGACGACCAGGCAAGCGCCCTTAAATATGTGGTCACAGACTCAAAAAACCCCCAGACTATCCTGTGCGGCACGCCTCCAACTGCTGTATCCGCCGGAACGGTTTTCATGAAGCTGAGAGAAGCGGCTCTGAAAGGCGAGGGCGGGAACACCGGCTGGGCGGAGTGGTCAGTATCGGGAATGACAGACCCTCAGGATCGGGAGGCCTGGTATGAGACTAATCCCTCCCTGGGCAGCACTCTTACAGAGCGGGCCATAGCCGACGAGATAAGCAGCGACAATATAGATTTCAATATCCAGCGTCTGGGGCTATGGCTTCGGTATAACCAAAAATCAGCTATATCAGAAAACGAATGGGAACTCTTACGGGTCGACGCGCCGCCAAAGCTCAGCGGTAAGCTCCATGTGGGTATAAAATTCGCGCACAGCGGGAAAACGGCGGCAATGGCGATCGCGGTGCGTACAGAAGACGGGCAGATATTCCTTGAAGCTATAGATGTTCGGCCTCTTTCTGCCGGGTATTATTGGCTGCTGGATTTTTTGGCGCAGGCCGATATCCGAGCCGTTATCGTTGACGGGGCAAATGGCCAGCAGGCGCTTGCCGACGCCATGAAAGCGATGAAGCTGAAAGCGCCTCTGCTGCCGACCGTGAAGGATGTGATCGCGGCCGGCGCTGGATTTGAACAGGATATATACCAGCGGCGCATATGCCACATGGGACAGGCGTCTCTTGCTCAGTCCGTGACAAACTGCGACCACCGAGCTATAGGCGCAAACGGCGGATTTGGATACCGGTCAATAGTGGAAGACGTGGAGGTGTCCCTTTTGGAGGCCGCTGTTTTGGCCCATTGGTCATGCGCTCAGACAAAGGAGCGCAAGGCCCAGAAAATAAGCTATTAACGGGCTCACCCGTTGATAAATATGACCTTACATCAGGGTAAAGATGGGAGACGAAAAATGGAATTTACACCGATAGAAACACAGGAAGCACTAAACGCGATCATCAAGGAAAGAATCGACCGTGAGAAGAAGGCGCACAACCTGGCTCTGGGTACGCTCAACGAACAGATCCAGACCCTTACCGCCGAAAATGCACGGCTCCAGGATGAGGCTAAAAAATACCAGGGCTATGAGAGCGACCTTGCCGCCCTGCGGACAAAGGTTGCAAATTACGAGACGGACTCGGTAAAACGCGGGATAGCTGATGAGTATGGCCTGCCCAAGGGCATGCACAGCCGCCTTCTGGGGGACAGTGAGGCCGCCTGGCGTAAAGACGCCGCCGAGCTTTCTAAGCTCTATGCAGTCGCCGGAGATCCTCCGCCCCTCGCAAATCCCGAGAGCGAGATAGGGTCTGGTGACGCAACGCAAAACGCGCTCAGAAAAATGGTAAAAAATATGAAGGGAGAATAATTATGGCAGTCCAAACTATGGGAAGCAACTTCCCGGAAGTTGTAGTAAAAGATATTTTCAACAAGGTAAAGGGCAAGTCCAGCCTGGCAAAGCTTTCGCCGCAGATGCCTATAGCTTTCACCGGCAGCAGCATATTTACCTTCAGCATGGACGGAGATGTCGCGCTTGTGGCCGAGAGCGGCAGCAAGCCTCATGGCGGCGTTACCGCGACCCCCAAAATAGTCATGCCGCTCAAGGTAGTTTACCAGGCCAGGGTATCAGACGAATTCATGACCGCGTCTGAGGAGGAGCAGCTTGACATACTGCGTGGTTACACCGAGGGCTTCAGCCGGAAGCTGGGCGCGGGCCTTGACAAAATGGCTTTCCACAAAATAAACCCCGCTACCGGAAGCACATCTACGCTGATAAAAGAGAGCTTTGATACAGATGTATCGAACAAAGTGACTTTTGCCGCTGCGACCGGCCCAGACGCCGCCGTTGAAGCCGCTGTCGCCCTGCTGGGGGATAACGAAGCCAATGGCATCGCGATGTCCAAGGCCTTTGCGGCGCTCCTGGCACAGGAGACTGCAAATGGGGCGAAAAAATATCCCCAGCTCGCCTGGGGCGGACAGCCCGAGACGCTCAACGGCCTCGCCTGTGATATCAATCCCACTGTGGGTACCGCTGACTACGCCATTGTGGGCGATTACTCCGCTTTCCGCTGGGGCTACGCAAAGGAGATAGATTTTGAGGTGATACAGTACGGCGATCCGGACCAAAGCGGCGTTGACCTGAAGGCAAGTAATCAGGTCATGCTGCGCTCTGAGGCGTATATAGGCTTTGCCATACTGGATCCGGGCGCTTTTGCAAGGGTATTGCCTGCCGCAAGCGGCGGATCAAGTGAAAGCGGCAGTTCAGGTGAGAGCTGATGTGTCCAGATCGGACACATCAGCGTCATGAAAACAGAGGTGGAAAATGGCGACAGCTTATGCGAGTATTGAGGATCTGACCGCATTGTGGCGGCCGATGAGCGCAGAGGAACAGCAGCGTGGGGAGCTGTACTTGAAAATTGTGTCCGCAGAGCTTCGTACAAGGGCCAAAGGGGTTGGGAAAGACCTTGACGCAATGGCCCAAGATGAGGACTATGCCCAGGTGCTAAGATCCGTTGTCTGTGATATCGCGGCACGCGTCCTTATGACCTCTACAGACCAGGAGCCCATGAGCCAGATGTCTCAGAGCGCGGGAGGGTACAGCTTAAGCGGTACCTTCCTGGTTCCGGGCGGCGGGCTGTTTATCAAGAAATCGGAGCTGAGCCGGCTGGGGCTCCGGCAGCAGAAATGGGGTGCGTTAGATGTCTTTGGGACTGAGCGGCATTGATGTGCTGCTGCACGTCAAAACCCAGACCGGCGTTGACGATTTTAACCGGCCTGTCTATAAAGACAGCACCGTTACCGTTGCTGACGTGCTGGTAACGCCAACGGGCAGCGGGGATGCTGCAACCCCGGAAAGCCTAAGCGGGAAGACCGAAAGCTATGAGCTCTGCATCCCCAAGGGTGACGGGCATGTCTGGGAGGACACGGAGGTGGAGTTTTTCGGCAAAAGGTGGCGGACTGTGGGATATCCTACGGAGTACATCGAGGCTATGCTCCCCCTCCGTTGGAATAAAAAGCTTAAGGTGGAGCGGCATGAGTAAACTTTTTAAGGTTTGGATCTATAAAGAGCTTGTTTCTCAGCAGGTGATGAATTCTCCGGAAGTGAAAAAACTCCTGGAAGAGACGGCGGCAGCCATTGCAGTTAGAGCCGGAGAAGGCTACAACTATAAAGTCAAGTCCGGCTACAAGCGAGCCCATGCCACCGTCTTCCCCGAAACCCCTGAGGCGATCCGAGACAATGCCGAGAACAACACCCTGTTGAGGGCACTGAAATGATTGAAAAAACTGTTTTAAACCATCTGAGCGGGGGCTGGCTCAAAATAGCGGAAAAAAACAGAGGTACAGGCTGCGAAAAGCAGTGACTGTACCTCTGTTTTTTGGTATAATCTTGGTGTGAGCAAAAACAATACCGGGACATATTATCGCACATCGACCCGGGATGTGCA
>DBGBEC010000143.1:0-12561 GCA_048477415.1 Candidatus Limivicinus sp.
CCCTGAACGCCAAGTATCTGCGTATCTGCGCCGAATATGACAATTTCCGCCGCAGGAGCCAGAAAGAGAAAGAGGCCCTTTACGCCGATATAAAGGCCGACACGGTGGCAAAATTCCTGCCGGTCTATGACAATCTTGAGCGGGCCCTGGCCCAGAGCACACAGGACGAGGCCTACAGAAAGGGTGTGGAGATGATAATGACCCAGTTCATAACCACCCTTGAGAAGCTGGGAGTGAGCCCGGTGGAATGCCTGGGCGAGAAGTTCGACCCCGCCCTCCACAACGCCGTCATGCACGCCGAGGACGAGGAAAGAGGCGAAAACGAGATATCAGAGGTCTTCCAGAAGGGCTTCACCCTTGGAGACAAGGTCATCCGTTTTGCCATGGTAAAAGTCGTTAACTGAAGCGGTCTCCGCTTTGTTATATAAATTTTTGAGCGTATCTTAACTCATATACAGGAGGAAAATACAATGGGTAAAATCATAGGAATAGATCTTGGAACTACCAATAGCTGCGTCGCCGTCATGGAAGGCGGCGAGACTGTCGTCATCCCCAATGCCGAGGGCGCCCGCACCACCCCCTCTGTGGTGGCCTTTTCCAAAAACGGCGAGCGTATGGTGGGCCAGGTGGCAAAGCGCCAGGCCATAACCAACCCCGACAGGACCATCAGCTCCATAAAGCGCGAGATGGGCAGCAGCTACAAAGTAACGATAGACGGCAAGGCCTATACTCCCCAGGAGATATCCGCCATGGTGCTTCAGAAGCTGAAGGCAGACGCCGAGGCTTATCTGGGCCAGACCGTCACCGAGGCCGTCATAACCGTCCCCGCCTACTTTACCGACGCTCAGCGCCAGGCCACGAAGGACGCGGGCAAGATAGCCGGTCTTGACGTGAAGCGCATCATAAACGAGCCCACCGCAGCCGCTCTGGCCTACGGTCTGGACAAGGAGAACGACCAGAAGATAATGGTCTACGACCTGGGCGGCGGCACCTTCGACGTGTCCGTGCTCGAGATAGGCGACGGCGTTATCGACGTTCTGGCCACCGCCGGCAACAACCGTCTGGGCGGCGACGACTTTGACGCCTGCGTCACCAAGTATCTTGTGGACGAATTCAAAAAGACCGAAGGCATTGACCTGAGCGCCGACAAGGTCGCCATGCAGCGCCTGCGCGAGGCCGCCGAGAAGGCCAAGGTCGAGCTCTCCGGCGTCACCAGCTCCAACATCAACCTCCCCTATATCACCGCCGACGCCACCGGGCCCAAGCACCTGGACGTGACCCTCACCAGGGCCAAGTTCAACGAGCTGACCCACCACCTGGTGGAAAAGACCATGGGCCCCGTGAAGCAGGCCCTGTCCGACTCCGGCCTCCAGGCCAGCGAGATAACCAAGGTCCTTCTGGTGGGCGGCTCCAGCCGTATCCCCGCCGTGCAGGACATGGTAAAGTCCCTTGTGGGCAAAGAGGGCTTCAAGGGCATAAACCCCGACGAATGTGTGGCCATTGGCGCCTCTATCCAGGGCGGCGTTCTCTCCGGCGACGTTGAGGGCATCGTTCTGGTGGACGTGACCCCCCTGTCCCTGGGCATCGAGACGCTGGGCGGCGTCTGCACCAAGCTTATCGAGCGCAACACCTCCATCCCCACCCGCAAGAGCCAGGTCTTCTCCACCGCAGCTGACAACCAGACCTCTGTTGAGGTCAACGTCCTCCAGGGCGAACGGGAAATGGCAGCCTACAACAAGAGCCTGGGCCGCTTCCACCTGGACGGCATTGCCCCGGCCCGCCGCGGCGTGCCCCAGATAGAAGTCACCTTCGACATCGACGCCAACGGTATCGTCAACGTCTCCGCCAAGGACCTGGGCACCGGCAAGGAGCAGCACATCACCATCACCGCCTCCTCCAACATGTCCAAGGAGGACATTGACAAGGCCGTGAAGGAGGCCGAGATGTACGCCGCCGAGGACGCCAAGCGCAAGGAAGAGATCGACGTGCGCAACCAGGGCGACCAGATGGCCTATCAGACCGAAAAGGCCTTGGGCGAGCTGGGCGACAAGCTGGATCCGGCGGAGAAGAGCGACGTCGAGGCGAAGCTCGGCGCGCTGAAGACCGCCCTCACCGGCACCGACACCGCCGCCATAAAGAGCGCCACCGAGGAGCTGACCCAGGCCTTCTACAAGCTCTCCGAAAAGATGTATCAGCAGAACGGCGCTGATCAGAACGGCGCGTCCTATGACCCCAGCCAGGGCGCGGGAGCCCCCGGCGGCCAGGACTACTACGACGCCGACTACACCGTGGTGGACGACGAGGACAACAAGTAAGCAGCCCGGCCATAAGCCGGCACCCCAGCTTTGATGACACCCGGGCAGAAGCTTTGCCTCTGCCCGGGCGTAAAAGCGTGATTGGAGAACCGTATGGCAGATAAACGAGATTATTATGAGGTCCTCGGCGTAAAGAAAGAGGCCACGGCCGAGGAGATCAAAAAAGCATACAGAAAGATAACCAAGGCCAACCACCCCGACCTGCATCCCGGGGACAAGGACTGCGAGGAGCGCTTCAAGGAAGCGAACGAGGCCTATGAGGTCCTGTCCGACGAGGAAAAGCGCAAGAAATATGACCAATACGGCCATGCCGCTTTCGATCCCAACGCCGGCTTCGGCGGCGGCGGATTTGGCGGCTTCGGCGGCTTTGGCGATCTGAACGATATATTCAGCGGCTTTGGCGACATTTTCGGCTTTGGCGGCGGCGGGAGCCGGAACCCCAACGCCCCCCGTCGGGGTGAAAACGTCAGGGCCACGGTGAACATAAGCTTTGAAGAGGCCGCCTTCGGCTGCGAGAAGGAGGTGGCCGTGGGCCGCGTCGAGGACTGTGCCGACTGTAAGGGCACAGGCTGCGCCCCGGGCACGACGCCTGAGGTCTGTCCCGACTGTAAAGGCACGGGCAGCGTGCGCACCACCCAGCGCACCCCCTTCGGCATGGCCCAGTCCACTTCCCCCTGCTCAAAGTGCCGGGGCACGGGCAAGCTGATCCACCAGCCCTGCAAGACCTGCCGCGGCATGGGCAAGGTGCGCCGCCAGCACAAGCTGAAGGTGAATATCCCCGCCGGTATCGACGACGGTCAGACCATCTCTCGGCCCGGCTATGGCAGCGCCGGGGTGAACGGCGGCCCCCAGGGGGACCTGCTGGTAAGCGTGATAGTCAGGCCCCACGCGCGCTTTGAGCGGGACGGCAGCTCCGTTATCCTTGAGCAGGAGATAAGCTATGCCCAGGCCGCCCTGGGCGCTGAGATAGAAGTGCCCACCCTTGACGGCAAGGTGAAGCTGAACATCCCCGAGGGGACCCAGCCCGGCGCTGTGTTCCGCCTGCGGGGCAAGGGCATACCCTTCCTGAGAGGCGGCGGCAGGGGAGATCAGTTCATCTCCGTGAGCATAGCCGTGCCTAAAAACCTCAGTTCCTCTCAGAAGGAGCTCCTCCGCCAGTTCGCCGCCTCCATGGGCGAGATGGACGGCCCAGGGAAGCCGTCGGGCATTTTCGGAAAGAAAAAGAAGTAAAACAAAGCAGGCCGCCGTGGAAAGCCCAGCTCCGCGGCGGCCTGGCCACAAAAACAGACCTGTACGATATCGGACAGGACGTTAATGAAAGCGGCCCGGGGCAGTCACGGGAAAACCGACAAATCAAGGAGGAGGCGGGGCTGTGGAAAATAACTGGCAGCATGAACTTGAGGAATATATTAAACAGGGAGAGCCGGGCCGGGCTGAAAAAAGCGAGGCCTGGCAGACTGCGATCGGCTTGCAGGCTGTAGACGGCCTTAAAACCTCTGCCTATCTGCTTGACACGGCGAAGGAGCATATTGAGGGGAAGATCAATATTGACGAGGCCCAGAGGCGGATCGAAAACTATTATGATCACCGGGCTGAACGAAGTGAAAATGAGAGGCAGACAAGGGAAGCGGATATTGTATCCTCAAGGATTGCAAAGCTTCTGGGCGAAAAGACATTTCAGTTTTCTCCCGCTGAATGGATCTCGATACACCGCAGATTGTTCGAGGGCGTTTTTGACTTCGCCGGCCAGATAAGGAAATACAACATAACGAAGAAAGAGTGGGTCCTGAAGGGAGACACAGTGACTTACGCGGCCTGGACCAGCATTAAAGACACGCTGGACTACGATTTCTCCGCCGAGAAACAGTTCTCGTACGAGGGATTGTCTGTGGAAGCTTCAGTAAAACATTTGGCCAGATTCTGCGCTGATATCTGGCAGATACATCCATTCTCTGAAGGTAATACCAGAGCAACGGCCGTCTTTATCATCAAATACATGAAGTCCTTTGGATTCAGTGTAAATAACGAGGCCTTTGAGAAATACTCCTGGTATTTCAGAAATGCCTTGGTGAGAGCAAATTACAATGACTTGCGGCATGGGATCCACGCTACAACAAAGTATCTTGAACAGTTCTTCAGCAATCTTTTGCTGGGCACAGCTCATGTCCTGAAAAACAGATATATGCATATAGACTATTGTGAGGATGACAGTTCCCAAAGGCTCATCTTTCAAATTCCAAAGGCTCAATTTGACACTTTGGGATGTACTTTGGAAGAACTGGCGGTCATGGAGCTGATCTTGGATCGCCCTGCTATAACGCAGCTTGAGCTTGCGGAAAAAACCGGAAAATCACTCAGCACCATAAAAAGGATCACGGCTTCCCTTCGGGAGAAGCGATATATCCGAAGGCTTAAGGGAAAAAGATATGGCGAGTGGGAGATCCTGGTATAAGTAAAACAAAGCAGGCCGCCGCGGAAAGCCCAGCTCCGCGGCGGCCTGGCTGTTTTGAGGGCTTCGGCTTGGCGTTTGCGGGGGATGAATGGGCCTTTACAGGACCGCCTCTGGGCGTTCTGGGCTCCGGCGGGGGCCGGCCGGGGGAGGAGCGGAGCTTTTTTCGGTTTACAAAGCCGGAAAAATGGTATAGAATAACAGTAATGCTGCTGTGGAGGCTAAGATATGCTGGAAGAGAGTTTTATCAAGGTGTACGATAAATTCAAGCTCCATTTTTACCGCCGGGTCTTTGACCTTGTGCGGGAGCGGGAGGGCTCCCTTTCGGCTATGGAAGCCTTTTCGCTGGAGGTCATAAAGATGCTGGACTGTCCCACAGTGGGCCAGTTCGCGGATTTTTTGAACATTTCCCAGTCCAACGCCACATATAAGGTGAATAATCTTATAAAAAAGGGCTATCTGGAGCGGGAAAATTCAGTTACAGACAGGCGGGAATACCACCTTGTGCTTTCAGAAAAGTTCTATAATTACGCGGAACTTCTGAGCTCCTATGAGGTGACGGTGATGGAGCGGATAAGCAGCCGCTTTTCCCGGAAAGATGTGGAGAGGTTTGACAGGATGCTGGAGATCGTGTCGGAGGAGCTTATGCCGGAATGCTGCTTTGAGGATAAGGGCTCCGGCCGCAAAAGCGGGGACGCGCCGCCGCGGGCCGCGGAAAGGATGGTGCTGTAAGCCATGGAGAGGAATATGATGACGCCTGTTAGCAACGAGTCCGTCGTGCAGCAGGTGATAAACAAAATAACCGACGCCATATTGGCCGGGGAGCTGCGCCCGGGGGACAAGCTCCCGCCGGAGATGGAGCTCATATCCACCTTCCGGGTCAGCCGCAACTCCCTCCGCTCCGCCATACAGACCCTGAGAGCCTACGGCGTACTTGAGGTCCGCCGCCCGGAGGGGACCTTCGTCTGCCGCGACGCCTCGCCCCAGATGCTAAACCCCATGCTGTACAACATAATCCTTAAAAACGCGGATTCCAAAAAGGACCTTATCGGCCTGAGGGATATAATAGACATGGGCGTTTCAAAGCTGGTCATAGAGCGGGGGCTGAACCGCGAGGACACAGAGGGCCTGGAGAAGATATACAAAAAGCTTGAAAACAGCCTTCTGGAGCAGGATTACGACATACAAAAGATAATGGATCTTGACATGCGCTTTCACCAGGCCGTGGCCGAGGCCACCCGGAATTCCCTGGCCGTAATGCTCAACCAGTTCATGCTGGACATAACCAGCGAGTCGCGCTACAGGACCATCGCAAAGGTTTTTGAGGAGAACGACAGGGAGTATCTGATAAAAGCCCACAGATACCATCTTGACGCACTGGAAGAGAAAGAGGGTGTGAAGATAGAAGAGGCCTTGAAATTTGGTCAATATTACTGGAAAAACTCTTATAATTGGTGAAGTATTACCAAATTTTGTGTGAAATCACAAACAATGCTTGACGCTGCTTTTTTTATGTTGTATTATAGCACCGTCAATGTTCAACATTGAAGCTTGAACATTGACGGTGCGTTTTTCGTATCAAAAGTCCCAGCCCCGGGAGAAGACGGGATAGGGGCCGGACAGCGGGGGAGAGGGCCCCAAAAAGCCCGCCCTGCGGCCGGTTTTCGCCCTCGGTCCGGCTTGCCCAGGGCATTAGAGCAAAAATAAAAGACCGCACAGAATCGGAGGAGGGATCATTTTGACCCAGGAGAAGATCGAAGGCCTGCGGGAGCGGGCAAAGCAAATGAGAAAAGCTGCCCTTACAATGATTTACGAGGCGCAGTCGGGCCACCCGGGCGGGGCCTTTTCCGCTGCGGACATCGTGGCCGCGCTGTATTTTTCCGAGATGAAGCTGGACCCGAAGAACCCCAAGTGGGAGGACAGGGACAGGTTTGTGCTGTCAAAGGGGCATGTCTGCCCCATACAGTACGCGGCTCTTGGGCTGCTGGGCTTCTTCCCGGAGGAGGACATGCACACCCTTCGCAAGGAGGGCTCCATCCTTCAGGGACATCCCGACATGAAGAAATGCCCCGGGATAGACATCTCCACCGGCTCTCTGGGCCAGGGCACATCCTGCGCCGTGGGCATGGCCATCGGCGGCAAGCGCGACGGCAAGGACTACCGTGTCTTCACCATGACCGGCGACGGTGAAATGAACGAGGGCATAGTCTGGGAGGCCATGATGACCGCCGCCAAATATAAGCTGGACAATTTTGTGCTCATCCTGGACAATAACGGCCTCCAGCTCGACGGGCCCTGCGATGTGATAATGCCCCCCATGGACATGAGCGCAAAGGCCGCCGCCTTCGGCTTCGACACCTACGACATAGACGGCCACGACATGGCCCAGATACTTGAGACCCTAAAAAAGATAAACCAGGCTAAAAACGGCAGGCCCAAGTTTATAAACGCCCGCACCGTCAAGGGCAAGGGCGTGGACTACATGGAGAACAAGCTGGAATGGCACGGCGCGGCCCCCAATAAGGAGCAGTACGAGGACGCCATGGCCCAGCTGGAAAGGGGACTTTAATAATGGAGCTTGGAAAGCTTGTTGCCACCCGCGACGGGTTCGGCGATGAAATTGCCGAGATAGGCAAGGAGAACAAGGATGTATACGTCATAGACGTGGACATCGGCAAGTCCTGCAAGACCGGAAAGTTTTCAAAGTCCCTGCCGGAGCAGTACATAAACGTCGGCATAGCCGAGCAGAACGGCGCGGGCGTGGCCGCTGGCCTTGCCACCACCGGCAAGATCCCCTTCGTGGTCACATACGCGGTGTTCGGTTCGCTGAGGATGTGCGAGCAGATACGCCAGGAGATATGCTACCCCAACCTGAACGTTAAACTGGCCTGCTCCCACGGCGGCCTTACCCCCGCCAACGACGGGGCCAGCCACCAGGCTATCGAGGATATGGGCGTGCTGCGCACCATACCAAACATGACGGTCATCATGCCGGCGGACTATGTTTCCGCCAGGAAGCTGGTGCGCGAGGCGGCCAACACCTACGGCCCCATGTTCCTCCGCTTCACCAGAGACGCGGTGCCCGTGATATATGATGAAGACCAGGAGTTCAAAATAGGCAAGGCCGTGAAGCTGAGAGAGGGCGGGGACGTCTCCATCATCGCCGTCGGCGATACGGTCCGCCTGGCCATCGAGGCGGCCAAGATCCTGGAGAGCCAGGGCATAGAGGCCCGGGTCCTGGATATGCACACCGTAAAGCCCCTGGATGTGGAGGCTGTTGAGGCCTGCGTGAAGGATACCGGAAGGATAGTCACTGTTGAGGACCACAACATAATAAACGGTCTCGGCAGCGCTGTCAGCGAGGTCGCGGCCGAGTCTGGAAACTGCCGGGTGCGCCGCATCGGCATACAGGACCGCTTCGGCCAGTCCGCCCCCTATGAGAGGCTGCTTGCCATGAACGGGATAACGGTGGAGAACATCGTGGAGAAGGCGAAAGAGCTTCTGTGAGCCTCCCTTCAGCCAAAATGCGCGAAAATGGCCGCTAAGCGGTTGTTTATAAAAACAAAAAGTATAAGGAGAATGAAAATGAAAAAGTTTGCAGCACTTCTTCTGGCGCTGATAATGGCCTTCAGCCTCTGCGCCTGCGGAAGCCAGCCCGCCGCGGATGCCCCCGCCTCCGGTGACGCCCCTGCCGAGGGCGGCGACGCTGCCGCCTATGAGAGCCTGAGCATCATGCTCTCCTGCAACGGCCAGTCCGACACCGCCAACGACGTTATCGGAGCCAACCTCTTCAAGCAGTACATCGAGGAGCAGTCCGGCGGCGCCATCACCGTCACTGTTTACAACAATGACCAGCTCGCCGGCGGCGACATGACCAAGGGTCTTGAGCTGGTTGTGGACGGCACCGTCCAGATAGACATCCACTCCACCTCCATCATCTCCCGTCTGGACGAGAGCCTGATGGTAAGCTGCCTGCCCTGGACCTTCGGCAGCTACGAGGATGCTGAGAACGCCTTCTTCGGCGAGGGCGGCGAGTATGTCGCCTCTGTCCTGGCCAATAGCGGCCTGACCTACCTTGGCGCTCTGCACAACGGCTTCAAGGCCATGACCAGCTCCAAGTGCCAGATCACCAGTCCCGAAGACCTGGCCGGTCAGAAGATCCGCACCCCCGGCGGCGACCTGTGGAACGGCTTCTGGGCCGCTCTGGGCGCCAGCCCCCAAGCCATGTCCTGGTCTGAGGTCTACACCGCCATGCAGCAGGGCACCATCGACGGCCACGACAACAGCCTGAGCACCATCAACTCCGCCAACGTTCAGGAAGTTCAGAAGTACATCACCATCTCCAACCACACCTATGAGGCCTTCACCTGGACTGCCAACACCGCCTGGTACGACGCTCTGCCCCAGGCTACCCAGGAGCTCATCGCTTCCTGCGCCGAGCAGGCCTGCAAGGACGCCAACGCCCAGATAGTCGAGAGCATGAGCACCATCCAGGAGTCCTATGAGACCAACGGCTTCAACAGCGTCTATGTCCTCTCCGAGGAAGAGATCGCGGTCTTCAAGGAGGCCGTGGCCGATGTTACCGCTACCTACATGGAGCAGTACGGCGCTGAGGCCTGCGCTGCCTTCGGCATCGCCTGAGTATAGCAGAACCGATCCGGCTCCTCCCTGACACGGAGGAGCCGGAAACAGATAAAAAGGATATTTTGAACAGACGCGGAAAAGAGAGGGATCCAGTGAAAAAAGCAACTAAATTTTTGAATTTGCTTGAGGATAACGCCTGCGCCATAATTCTGGCCTATATGACCGTCACCGCCTTTATAAACGTCATAGCCCGCTATGTGTTCCTTGCCTCCCTCCCCTGGGTGGAGGAGCTGAACAAGGTGGGTCTGGTGATCCTCACCTACTGCGGCGCCGCCGTGGCGCTGAAAAGGGGCTCCCACCTGGGCCTCACCATAATCACAGACAGACTTCCCAAAAAAGCACAGGATATAGTTTTCATTATCGGCTGTGTCGCCGGCATATTCTTCTGCATTATCGGCATAAAGTACGGCTACAATATGACGGCAAGCGAGTATGTGAACAACGTGCGCACCCAGGGCATGCAGTGGCCTGAATATCTCTACGCCATGTGGCTGCCTATCGGCTGCGCAGTGCTGGGTATACGCTTCATCCAGCAGATATATTACACCGTGAAAAGGATGCTCGGAAAGGGGGATGAGGCGTAATGGCAGCTCTTATACTGTTTGGTTCTTTCTTTATCATGCTGTTTCTGAACGTGCCCATAGCCGTATCCCTGGCTGTGTCCAGCGTTCTGACCACTATCACCTGCAATCTCCCCATGAACCTTGTGGCGACCAACCTGTATTCCGCAGCCTTCAAGACCGTGCTGCTTGCCATCCCCTTCTTTATCCTGGGTGGCAACATCATGGAAAAGAGCGGCATTTCCGCCAGACTTATCGACTTTTTCCGGTCTCTGGTGGGCCATACCAAGCACGGTATCGCCATGGTCTGCGTTATAGTGGCCTGCTTCTTCGCGGCCATCTCCGGCTCCGGCCCGGCCACTGTGGCCGCCCTGGGCGCCACCCTTATCCCCGCCATGAGCAAGGCCGGCTATGACAAGGCCACCGGCGCTGCCCTCATGTCCACCGCCGGCGCCATCGGCATAGTCATTCCCCCGTCCATAACCTTTGTGGTCTACGGCTCTGTCACCGGCACCTCCATCGGCTCTCTGTTTATGTCCGGTATCATCCCCGGCATACTCATCGGCATAGTTATCTACTTTACCATGAAGTTGACCTCCAAGGGCCGCCAGCTTGAGCACTATCCCAAGGCCAGCGCCGCCGAGCGCTGGAAGTCCTTCAAGTCTGCGGTGTGGGGCATCCTCATGCCTGTCATCATCCTCGGCGGTATCTACGGCGGTATATTCACCCCCACCGAGGCCGCCGCTGTGGCCGCTGTCTACGGGCTTTTCGTCGGCCTGTTCATCTACAGGACCCTGAGGCTGAAGGACATCATGATCATCCTGAGAGACTCCGTATCCCAGACCGCGGTCGTCATGTTCATCATCGGTGCCGCCGCCGTGTTCGGCAACACCCTGACTGTCACCGGCATCGCCGCCAAGGCCAGCACCGCCCTTGTAGCGATAGCCAGCGGCAACAAGTACATTTTCCTCCTGCTTATAAACGTCATCCTGCTGATAGCCGGCTGCTTCCTTGACGCCAACTCCGCCCTGTACATCCTCTGCCCCATCCTCTTCCCCGTCGCTATGAAGCTGGGCATTGACCCTGTCCACCTGGGCGCCGTCATGATAGTCAACCTGGCCATCGGCCTTGTTACCCCGCCTGTGGGCGCAAACCTGTTCGTGGGCTGCGGCGTGGCAGATATAAGCCTGAAGGATATGATCGCCAAGATCTGGCCCTTCGTCGTGGCATGTATCATCGTGCTTGTGATCGTGACCTATGTGCCCATCATATCCATGCTGGTGCCGAATCTTATGGGCTGAGCCAAACTATTAACGCCCCAAAGGGCGACGTGAGGAATTGATTATGAGAGCAGGATATTTTGAAGCGGTACGCGTCGCGTATTTCCGTGACGATATGCCGGAACCCAACATAAGCAGAGACGACGAGGTGAAGATCAGGGTCCGCTGCTGCGGTATCTGCGGCTCTGAGGTACATGCCTTTTACGGGAAGCACCCCTTCCGTATCCCCCCCATAGTCTCCGGCCACGAGGCCGCGGGAGACGTGGTGGAGGTGGGCCCCGCCGTCAAAGACGTCAAAGTAGGCGACAGAGTGGTGGTAGAGCCCCATTACGGCTGCGGCGAGTGCTGGTACTGCAAGCACGGGCTGTATAACGTCTGCACCAACAAAAAGGTGCTGGGTGCCGGCGGCTGGAGCGGAGCTCTGGGCGAGTATATCGTCACCCCTGAGAAGACGGTGGTCCGCCTGGCGGACAATCTCTCCTACGAGGAGGGCGCTCTTATCGAGCCCGTGGCCAACGGCATGTACGCCGTAAGAAACTCCAACATCCAGAAAGACAGCACCATCGCCATCATCGGCGCGGGCCCCATCGGCATAGGCGACTATCTCTGCGCCAAGCTCTATGAGCCGAAGCTCATAGTAATGGCCGACATCGCGGACTTCAACCTGGGCAAAGCCCGGGAGATGGGCTGTGAACACACGGTGAACAGCCGCAAAGAGGATCTGTACGAGAAGATAATGAAGCTCACCGACGGCGTGGGAGTGGATATGACCTTCTTGGCCTTCGGCGACGAGCCCACTCTCGAACAGGCTGCCAGGATAACCCGCCGTGGCGGCCAGATGATACAGCACGCCCTCATGCTCGACGGTCTTGGCTTCCCCTATCAGATCCACCAGCAGCACGAGCTGGACTTCAAGGCCTATAACATGTACCAGCGTGAGGACTTTGAGCTTATCTGCAAGGCCCTGGCCGAGGGCAAAATGGACCTGAGCCACTTTGTGACCCAGCGCTACCCAATAGAGCAGTTCAAAGAGGCCATGGAAATGGCCGACAAGCGCCCCGAGCCCGTCCTGAAGGTAATGATGGAATTCTAAACACACCGAGCCCCCTCCGCGCAGCCGCGCAAGGGGGCTCAAACCAAAGCTGAGCAAAAGATCCGGAGCTTCGCCGAACAGCGAAGCTCCGGATCTTTTGCTCAGCTTGTCAACAAAGGCCGGTGGCCTTTGTTGACAAGCTTCATCCGCCACATTTTTTATGAAAGCGTGATATCACAAAAAATCTCGCTATGCTCGGCAAACGCCTGATAGATCAGGC
>DBGBEC010000144.1:0-5994 GCA_048477415.1 Candidatus Limivicinus sp.
GCCCTCTGTCATCCTCATGGTGGGGGTAAACGGCGTGGGCAAGACCACCACCATCGGAAAGCTCGCAAATCAACTCGCCGGAGAGGGGAAAAAGGTCCTTCTCTGCGCGGGAGACACCTTCCGCGCGGCGGCCGCGGAGCAGCTTTCGGTGTGGGCTGGCCGCTCCGGGGCGGAGATAGTCCGCCACGAGGAGGGGAGCGACCCGGCGGCCGTTGTGTACGACGGTATATGCGCCGCCAAAGCCCGCGGCGCGGATGTTATCATTATCGACACCGCCGGCCGGCTCCACAACAAGCAGAATCTTATGAACGAATTGAACAAGATACGCCGTATCATTGACAGGGAGCTCCCCCAGGCGGATGTGGAGACCCTTATGGTGCTCGACGCCACCACCGGACAAAACGGCCTTATCCAGGCAAAGCAGTTTTTGGAGACCTCGGGTCTTACGGGCATCGTCCTTACGAAGCTGGACGGCACGGCCAAGGGCGGCATAGTCTTCGCCATCGCAGGCGAGCTGAAGCTGCCGGTGAAATATGTGGGCGTGGGCGAGGGAATGGACGATCTCATCCCCTTCGATTCCAAGACCTTTGCCGAGGCGCTATTTAAATAAAAAAAGACAGGGAGATAATAAATGCCACTTACAAGCAAACAGCGCGCCCAGCTCCGGGGCCTGGCTTCCGGGGAGGACACCATAATCCAGGTGGGCAAGGGCGGCATAAACGAGAACCTTGTGGAAAGCGTTATGAGCGCCCTTAGAGCCAGGGAGCTTATAAAGGGCAGGGTGCTTGAAAATTCCATGCTCAGCGCCAGAGAGGCCTGCCAGGCCCTGGCAGAGGCCTGCGGTGCGGAGCCGGTGCAGGTGATAGGCACAAAATTTGTGCTGTATAAAGCCAATAAGAAAGAGCCGAAAATAGCTCTTGTAAAGGACAGAGAGAGAAAATGAAGATCGCCGTATACGGGGGCAGCTTCAACCCGCCCCACCTGGGCCACACAGAGGCGGCGCTGTCCGTCAGCCGCGAGCTTATGCCGGAGCTGTTTCTCATCGTGCCGGACAATATCCCACCCCATAAGGACATGGCAGAGGGCAGTCCCAGCCCGGAGCAGCGGATGGAGCTGTGCTCCCTGGCCTTTGAACGGGTGCCCGGGGCCCTTATATCCGATATGGAGCTAAAACGCCAGGGAAAGAGCTATACCGCGGACACGGTGGCCGCGCTGAAGGAGCAGTACCCCGGAGACAGTGTGATCCTTGTCATCGGCTCCGACATGCTTTTAAGCTTTGAGCAGTGGCACCGCTGCGACTATCTTCTTAAGAACTGCGTGCTGGCGGTTCTCTCCCGGGAGGAGGACGACAGGCAGGTGCTCAGCGCCCATGCGGCCCGGCTGAAAGAACGGGCCGGGGGTGAGATCCTTCTTCTGCCCAACGCCCCCCTGCCAATGAGCTCCAGCCAGATCCGGGAGAAGCTGCGCCTGCGGCTGGGCTCTGATATGCTGGACGACGGGGTATACTCACTTATAATAAAAAAAGGCTGGTACGAGGCTCTGCCCGAGCTGGGCTGGCTGCGGCAAAAGGCATATGCCATGCTCAACTCTGAACGGCTTGCCCATGTAGCCGGCTGCGAGAGCGAGGCGGTGCTGCTGGCAAGGCGCTGGGGCGAGGACCCGGAGACCGCCGCCACCGCCGGGATACTGCACGATATCACAAAGAAACTTAGTCATGAGCAGCAGTTGCTATTGTGCGAAAAATATGGTATCATTCTCGACAAAGCGGAGCGCTCCATGCCCAGCCTTCTCCACGCCCGGACCGGGGCGGCCCTGGCAGTCGAGCTTTTCGGCGTGTCAGAGGAGATATGCCGTGCCATCCGCTTTCACACCACCGGCAGGCCCGATATGAGCCTGCTGGAGAAGATAATATACCTTGCGGACTATATCGAGCCTACAAGGGATTTTCCCGGCCTTGACAGGCTGCGGGAGCTTGCCTATAAGGATCTGGACAAGGCTCTGGCCCTGGGCCTTGAGATGAGCCTTGAGGAGCTTAGAGGCCGGGGGATAGGACCCTATAAAGACACTGTGGAGGCGTACCTCTGGTACAGCGCCACTGAATAAAGGAGGCATACTATGCTTAGTCCCGCTGAGATCGCGGCCATCGCCGCAAAGGCGCTGGATGAAAAGAAAGCCAGAGACATAAAGATCCTCAAAACCGCCGAGCAGACTGTCCTTGCAGACTATTTCGTTATCTGCAACGGCAGCTCCTCCACCCATATAAAGGCACTGGTGGACGAGGTGGACAAGGAGCTCTCCCAGGCGGGGGAGCCGCCCATACGCAGGGAGGGCCTGCGCTCAGACATCTGGGTGCTTATGGACTTCGGCTGTGTCATCGTCCATGTGTTCACCGACGAAGCCAGAAAATTCTATAACCTTGAGCGCCTTTGGAGCGACTCTGAGGAGGTCACTCTCTCATCCCTTCTGAGCCCCTGACTACAGGGGCATACGGAAAAGCGGGCTCCTTCTCCGGGCACGGGGCCGGGGGCCTTCGCGCCGCGGCCCAAAGGAGCCGCCGCCCTTCACAGGGCAAAGCAGTTTTATCAGAAGAAAGGTAAGAGAGAAATGAAATACGATTTTGCAGCAATTGAGAAAAAGTGGCAGGACAAATGGGAAGAGAGCAAGCCCTATGCCGCCGAGACCGGCAGTAAAAAGCCCAAGTTCTATGGCCTTATAGAGTTTCCCTATCCCAGCGCTGCGGGGCTCCATGTGGGGCACCCCCGCCCCTTCACCGCCCTGGACATCGTAACAAGGAAAAAGCGGATGGAGGGCTTCAACGTGCTCTTCCCCATCGGCTTTGACGCCTTTGGCCTGCCCACCGAAAACTACGCTATAAAAAACCACATCCACCCGGCTATAGTCACAAAGCAGAATATCGAAAACTTCACCCGTCAGCTCAAAATGCTGGGCTACGGCTTCGACTGGGACCGCTGCGTGGATACCACCGACCCCAACTACTATAAATGGACCCAGTGGATCTTCCTCCAGCTCTTCAAAAATGGCCTGGCCTATAAGACCACCATGCCCGTCAACTGGTGCACGAGCTGCAAGTGCGTGCTGGCGAACGAAGAGGTGGTCGACGGTGTGTGCGAGCGCTGCGGCAGCGAGGTGGTCCGCCGGGAGAAGAGCCAGTGGATGCTGGCCATCACCAAATATGCCCAGCGCCTTATAGACGACCTGGACGATCTTGACTTTATAGAGCGGGTGAAGATCCAACAGAAGAACTGGATCGGCCGCTCCACCGGCGCGGAGCTCACTTTCAGCACCAGCACCGGGGACAAGGTCTCGGTTTACACCACCCGGCCCGACACTATTTTCGGTGTGAGCTATATGGTCATCTCCCCGGAGCACCCCCTGCTTGAAAAGTGGCGGGACCGCATAGCCAACTGGGCCGACGTGGCCGCATATAAGGAGGCAGCCTCCCACAAGTCAGACTTCGAGCGGGGCGAGCTGAACAAGGACAAGACCGGCGTCCGCCTGGAGGGCATAGAGGTCATGAACCCGGCCACCGGCGAGGCCGTGCCAATGTTCGTGTCAGACTATGTGCTCATGGGCTATGGCACGGGCATCGTCATGGGCGTTCCCGGCCATGACCAACGCGACTGGGAGTTTGCCACCAAGTTTGGGCTGCCCATTATCGAGGTGGTCAGCGGCGGCGACATCACAAAAGAGGCCTTCGTGGCCAAGGACGACAGCGCCATAATGGTAAACTCCGGTTTCATGAACGGCATGACCGTCAAAGAGGCCATCCCCGCCATGAAAAAGCATGTGGTGGAGCAGGGCTGGGGCAAAGAGCAGGTAAACTACAAGCTCCGCGACTGGGTCTTCTCCCGCCAGCGCTATTGGGGCGAGCCTATACCCCTGGTCCACTGTGATAAGTGCGGCTGGGTCCCCCTGCCGGAGAGCGAGCTGCCCCTGGTCCTGCCCCAGGTAGATTCCTACGAGCCCACCGACGACGGCGAGTCCCCCCTGTCCAAGATGACAGACTGGGTCAATACGAGCTGCCCCTGCTGCGGCGGCCCCGCCAAGCGTGAGACAGACACCATGCCCCAGTGGGCCGGCTCAAGCTGGTACTTCCTCCGCTATATGGACCCCCACAACAGCGAGGAGCTGGTCTCCAAGGAGGCCGAGGAGTATTGGGGACCGGTGGATTGGTATAACGGCGGCATGGAACACACCACCCTGCACCTGCTCTACAGCCGCTTCTGGCACAAGTTCCTGTACGATATAGGCGCGGTCCACACCCCCGAGCCTTATGCCAAGCGCACCTCTCACGGTATGATCCTTGGCCGGAACCCCCACTATGTGGGCAACGCCTCTACTGAGGAGGAAAAGCAGGCCCTCATCGCCAAATACGGCAGCCAGGCGCTCAGGACCTCTGTCAAGATGTCCAAATCCCTGGGCAATGTCGTGAACCCTGACGATGTTGTAAAGGCCTACGGCGCGGATACCATGCGCGTCTACATCATGTTTATAGGAGACTTTGAGAAGACCGCCACCTGGTCAGACGACGCGGTCAAAGGCTCCAAGCGCTTCCTTGACCGCTGCTGGAACCTGATGGATATCGCAAGGCCCGAGGCCGCCGTAAGCGCCAAAAACGAGGCCATTATCCACAAGACCATAAAAAAAGTAACAGAGGATATAGACAACCTTAAGCTCAACACCGCTCTTGCCGCCCTTATGACCATGGTCAACGAGTTCTATTCCAACGGCCTGAGCATGGGCGACATGGAGAGCCTTATCCTTCTGCTCAGCCCCTTCGCCCCCCATATTGCTGAGGAGATGTGGGAGCTCTGCGGCTTTGCCGGAGAGCATGGCCGGATGGCAATGCAGATGTCCTGGCCCCGCTACGATGAGGCGAAGACCGTAGACGCCCTGCGCGAGATGGCCGTTCAGGTAAATGGAAAGCTCCGGGCCACGATCACCATCCCCAACGACGCCGGGGAAGAGCAGATCATAGCCGCCGCAATGGAGCATGAGAAGATAAAGCGCCAGCTTGAGGGGATGGAGCTTGCAAAAACGATAGTGGTAAAGAACAAGCTTATAAATTTAATTATTAAGCCACAAAAGTGATTATTGACAATATCCGCCTCAGCCGTTATAATGTTACTGTTACAAAGCCAGTTAGTTGGCCCTTAAAGCGCCCGCCAGGCGTATTTGGAGGGAGGGAAATAAATGTCTGAAATTTACGTCAAGGAGAACGAGTCTCTGGACAACGCTCTCAAAAGATTTAAGCGCAGCTGCGCCAAGTCCGGCGTTCTGGCCGATCTGAGAAAGAAAGAATACTATCAGAGCCCCAGTGTCAAGCGCCGCAAGAAATCAGAAGCGGCTCGCAAAAACAAGAATAAGCGTTACTACTGACAAGGCAAAAAAGTTTAGGCAGCGCCCGCGGGCGCTGCCTTTATCTTTTTCAAAGCTTTCACGGCCACGGCTTGCGCGGCGCATCTGAAGTTTTACAGGGGCCTGTGTTCCACACAGCCTCCCGGGCTATGAGAAAAATGTCTCCGGCCCGTATATCAGGCCGGAGAGCTGGTCATTGCTATATTATCCTGCGCGCCTCGTAGCCTCTTGTGGCATAATAGCCGGAAAGCTCGGAGGTTATCACGCCGGTGTTGGAGTTCGCGGCGTGGACGAACATGTTGTTGCCTATGTACATGCCCACGTGTCCGATGTAGTCTCCGCTGGAATAGAAGCACAGCAGATCGCCGGGCTGGAGATCGGAGGGGTCCACATGCACGCCGTTTCTGGCCTGGTCGTTGGCCACACGGTTGAGGGTATAGCCAAACTGCTTGTATACATAGTACATAAGCCCGGAGCAGTCAAAACCGGTGGAGGGGGAAGCGCCGCCCCAGGTGTAGTTATATCCTACGAATTGCAGGGCGTAATCCGCGATCTCCCGGCCAAGCTCGCTGCCGCCGGAGGGGGAGGGGGGAGTGTACTCGCCCTTGGCCACAT
>DBGBEC010000145.1:0-6568 GCA_048477415.1 Candidatus Limivicinus sp.
CGGCCCCCTCATGCCTGCCCCGGCCCTTCCAAAGGGGCAGACTTAAAAACAGGAGCAGGCTCAGGCCGAGCTGGACCCAGGCAAGAGCGCTGTAGCCCCCCTGCCAGCCCCGGGGGCTCGCGAGAGCAAAGCCCATGAGCCAGGGTCCAAGAGAAGCGCCAAGGCCCCACATACAGTGGAGCCAGTTCATGTGGCGGCTGGAATAATTTATCGCGGCGAAATTGTTCAAAGCGGCGTCAACTCCGCCCGCGCCCAGACCATAGGGCACGGCGAAGAGACAAAGCTGCCAATATCGCCCGCTCTTGGAAAAGCCCAGCAGGGCCACCGCCGTGGCAAAGACGCTTACAGCCGTGACCAGCCCCGCACCGAAGCGGCGGGTCAGCCTGTCGCTCAGCAGGCTTGAAATTATGGTCCCGGCGGATATTATAAGGGACAGCCCCCCCGCCCAGGCCAAGGAAACACCAAGCTGGACATATATATCCGGCCAGGCGGCCCCCAAAAGTGAATCAGGCAGGCCAAGGCCCACAAAGCTGAGATAGATAAGGGCTAAAAGCAGGCTCATGGCGGATCCCTCAGATAAAAACATATTTTTTCAGCCTGTTTAGGGCCTCAATAAGCTGGCTTTTGGGCAGGGCCAGGTTCATGCGGATAGAGTCGGGCCAGAAAAAGGCCTCGCCGTTCTGCCAAATAACGCCCACGCTCACTCCCCGGAGCTGAAGCTCGTGTATGCTTATTCCCTTTGCCCGGCACCAGCCGCCGCAGTCGAGGAAGAGCATATAGGTGCCCTGGGGCCTCATGAGCCTTACGCCCTCTATCCCGGAGAAGAACTCATAGGCCAGGCCATGGTTCTCGTCCACCGCGCGGCACATCTGCTCCGCCCAGGCCTCGCCCTCGGGGCTGAAGGCCCCGATAAGCCCGTGCATGGACAGGACATTGCACTCGTTATACCGGCTTATCTCCCCCCGCCGCCGGAGCCGGTGGCGGAGATAGGGCTCATACACGATGTGGAAGGAGCCCACCAGGCCCGCCAGGCTGAAGGTCTTGCTGGGGGCATAGAAGGCGATGGTCCTGCGCCGGGCGTCCTCTGAAACAGACTGGGTGGGGATATGCTTATAGCCGGGCATGATGATATCAGACCATATCTCGTCTGATATGACCACACAGTCGTTGGCCTTATAGACCTCCATGGCCCGCTCTATCTCCCAGCGCTCCCAGACCCGGCCCGTGGGGTTGTGAGGAGAGCAGAACACCGCGAAATGTATCTGCTGCTCCCGGAGCTTCCTGTCCATGTCCTCATAGTCCATGCGCCATACGCCCTTTTCATCAGGCTTCAAAAAGCTGTGGACGATAGGACGGCCCAGATCCTCTATCGTGTGGGTAAAACCCACATATGTGGGTGCGTGGAGAAGTATCCTGTCCCCTGGGGACGTGAAAGCCTGGATAGCGGAGCTGAGACCGCCCAGGACCCCGTTTTCATAGCCGATATGCTCTTTTTTCAGGCCCTCCACAGCGTTTCGCCGCCGCTGCCAGCCGATTATAGCCTGATAGTATTCATCGGACAGGGGGAAATAGCCCAGGGAGGGGAATTCGAGCCGGCGCTTCATTGCCTCTAACACCGGGGGAGCGGTGGGATAGCTCATATCTGCTATCCACATGGGTATGGATGAAAAGCCCGGCTTTACCGCGGCGTCGTCAAAGGGAATGACGTCCGCCGCCCGGGAGTCCCTCCCCCGCCGGTCAAGTATCGTTGAAAAATCATATGTCATGGTAAAAACTCCTTAAATTTTCTGCCGCCAGTATACCCTGTATTTCCCCTGCTTTCAAGAGCTTTCCTCAGTCTGAGAAGGAACGCTCTTCTAAAGCTGTATGAAAGCTCCCCGAAAGGCAAAGGCCTTCGGAGAGCTTTCATACAGCGCAGAGCTATCTTCAATTCAAAAAGTCACGCAGCTTTTTGGAGCGGCTGGGGTGGCGAAGTTTGCGGAGGGCCTTGGCTTCTATCTGGCGGATACGTTCGCGGGTGACGTTGAATTCCTTGCCCACTTCCTCCAGAGTCCTCGTCCGGCCGTCGACTATGCCGAAGCGGAGCTCCAGGACCTTTTTCTCCCTGGGGGCCAGGGTGTCAAGCACCTCTTCAAGCTGCTCCCTCAGAAGGGAGAAGCTGGCCGCCTCTGAGGGCTCGGAGGCGTCCTCGTCGGGGATAAAGTCGCCCAGGTGGGAATCCTCCTCCTCGCCGATGGGCGTTTCCAGGGAGACGGGCTCCTGGGCGATCTTCAGGATGTCCCTCACCTTGTCCACGGGCATGCCCATTTCGTCGGCTATCTCCTCGGCGGAGGGGTCGTGGCCCAGCTCCTGAAGAAGCTGGCGGGAGACCCGGATGGTCTTGTTTATGGTCTCGACCATGTGGACGGGTATGCGGATGGTCCGGGCCTGGTCGGCTATGGCGCGGGTTATGGCCTGGCGTATCCACCAGGTGGCATAGGTGGAAAATTTATATCCCTTGGTATAGTCAAACTTCTCCACCGCCTTTATAAGACCCAGGTTCCCCTCCTGGATAAGGTCCAGAAACAGCATGCCGCGGCCCACATAGCGCTTGGCAATGGAGACCACCAGGCGGAGGTTCGCCTCGGTCATGCGGTGCTTGGCCTCGTCGTCGCCCTCGGCCATGCGGGTGGCAAGGGCGATCTCCTCCTCCGGCGTGAGCAGGGGGACCTTGCCTATCTCCTTGAGATACATGCGCACCGGGTCGTCGGTGGAGAAGCTGTCCATCAGGGAGTCTGTGTCGTTTATCTCTTCCTCGGTCACTTCCTCGATGTTGGCCAGGTCCTCTACCTCGGGTATCACATCATCTATGGGGGGGATAAGGTCCTCGGACACTACGTCGATATCAACGCCGTTGGTCTCAAGGGTCTCATAAAACTTGTCGATGACCTCGCTGTCCAGATTCATCTCTTCCAGGCATTCCAGGTCCTTGGGCAGCAGCTTTCCTGCCTTTTTGCCCTTTTCAAGCAGCTCTGCCAGCCGCTCCTCCGGGGTCTTCTGGGGCTGCTCCGGCCCGGCCTTCTTTTTCTGCGCCTTTTTGGGACGTGGCAGCTCCGTCTCGGTCTGGGCCGCTATGTCGGGAATGGCGGCCTGCTCCAAAAGCTTGTCCGCCATGCTCTCTAATTCTTCCTCGGTAAATTTCATATCGTCTGTCATATTTACCCCTCGTACCCCTTTCTTTCTCTGAGTCTCTCCGCCAGCAGCCGCAGGTCCCCGCCCTGGCTGGAAGACTCCTTTCTTTCCTGTATTTTTTTTATGTAGTCCTTAAGGGCCGTCTCTCCCCGGCTGAGATCCTCCGGCTTTTGCAGCAGCCTTACAAAAAGGGACATCTCCTCCGGCTCTATCCTCTGGCTGAGCACCGCTGTGCTCAGCTCCCCGCCCCGGTCAATGGCCTCTCTCAGGGCGGCGTATATCCGGCCCAGGGCCGGGGATGAAAAATCCTCCGCCGGGGGAAGGCTCGCCCTGCCCGCAAGGACCGGGTCAAGATACAATATCCTTATCAGCCCCTCCTCCGCCGCGGCAGAGGCCGGGTCCGAATAGCGGAGGGACTTGTCCTCCGGCTGGGCCTGGCGCTCGGGCCGGGTCTGCTCCCGGCTCTGCTCCCGGTAGGCCCGGCTCAAAAGCCGCTTTCTCCGCCGCTCCACCTCGCCGGCGACGACGGCGGACTCCACCCCGGCCATGGCGGCGACACGCATGGAATAGACCTGCCGCTCCACCGCGCCGGGAAGCCTCGCCACAAGCTCTGTGGCCTCTTTCAGGAACTCCACCTTCTGCTCGTCCTGGCTCAGGTCGTATTTATCCGTAACGGTCTTCAGCCTGTAGTCCACCTGGTTTTCAGAGCTCTCCAGCAGATTTCTGAAGGCCTCAGCTCCCTTGAGCTGTATATACTCGTCCGGGTCCTTGGCCCCGCTCATCCGCAGGACCTTCACCTTCAGATCCAGCTTTTCCAATATGCCGATAGCCCGCTGGGAGGCCTTCATGCCGGCCCCGTCGCTGTCGTAGGCGATTATCACCTTATCCGTATACCGGGAGATTAGCCGGGCCTGCTCCGCCGTGAGGGAGGTGCCCAGAGAGGCCACCGCCGAATCAAAGCCCGCCTGATGCAGGGCTACTACGTCTATATTGCCCTCTGATAATATGATATATCCGCTTTTTGATTTTTTAGCCAGATTCAGGGCGAAAAGATTACGGCTTTTGTTGAAAACCAGGGTTTCGGGGCTGTTCATATACTTGGGCTCGCCCTCGCCCAGGATACGGCCGGAGAAGCCGATCACATTCCCCCGCACATCGATGACCGGGAACATCAGCCGGTTGCGGAAGGTATCGTAAAAGCCGCCGTTTTTTCCACGGCGGACAAGGCCCGCCTCGAAAAGCTCCGCCGGGGGATAGCCCTTTTCCTCCATGGCCCGGAGGAGCCCGTCCCATGACTCTGGCGCGAAGCCCAGACCGAAATTCGTGGCCGTTGAGCGGCCAATGCGCCGCCGCTCCATATAATCCCGGGCGGGAGCGCCGCCGGGCTCTGTAAGGCAGCGGTGAAAGTACCTTGCCGCCTCCCGGTTGAGAGAGAGCATCCTTCCCCGCTTTTTTCCCTCCCGGTCCTCCGCCTGCTCGGGCAGGGGAAGGCCCGCCCGCCTTGCCAGAAACTCCACCGCCTCCGGAAAGCTCAGGTTTTCGATATCCATTATAAAGTTTATCACACCCCCGCCCTTGCCGCAGCCGAAGCAGTGATATATCTGCTTATCCGGCGAGACGGAGAAGGAGGGGGTCTTTTCGCTGTGGAAGGGACAAAGCCCGAACATGTTCGAGCCGCTTTTCCGGCCCAGACGCACATAGCCCGAGACCACGTCCACAATGTCGCTGCGCTCTGTCAGCTCCTGTATAAAGCTTTCGGGAAAGGCCACGGACTTTTCACCTTCTATTACAATTACAATAGGTTCACGGTCAAAGGCGCGGCAAAAAGCCGCGTCTTATCCCGCATTGCCGCCAAAGCCTCATTTTACTGTCCAGGCAAAGGGGATAAAGAGCTTGCTGTATTTTTCCATGGCGTATCCGTCGGTCATGCCGGAGATATAGTCAACGGCGGCCCGTTCCCGGCCCTCCCGCTCTATTATCCCGCCCAGGTCCTCCGGCAGCTTCTCCGGCCGGGTGGAATAATACTCGTACAGGCGGCTGAGAATGCCGTCGACCTTGCTCTCCTCCCCTTTAGCCCGGGGATTTGTGTAGACGTCAGAATACATGAAGCCATGAAAAAAGTCAAACAGATCTTTCATTTCCGGGGACATTTTAAGCTCTCCCCCGCCGCTGTTCTCGATAAGGTCTGTTAAAATGGCGTTTATCCGCTGGCTGTTGCTCCGGCCGCAGCGGCGTATCCGCTCGGGCACCTGGCTGTCTGTGAGGATACCGGCCCGGATAGAGTCGTCCAGGTCGTGGTTTATGTAGGCGATCCTGTCGCACAGGCGGACGGCCACGGCCTCCAGGCTGTCATCCGGCGCGCCGTGGGTGTGGTGGAGGATCCCCATCCGGGTCTCATAGCAGAGGTTCAGCCCCCGGCCGTCCCGCTCCAGCAGATCCACCACCCGAAGGCTCTGCTCATAGTGCTTGAAGCCGCCGGGATATATCCTGTTCAGGGCCCGCTCCCCCGCGTGACCAAAGGGGGTGTGACCCAGATCATGACCCAGGGAGGCGGCCTCGGCCAGGTCCTCGTTCAGCCTGAGGGCCCGGGCCACCGTCCTCGCCAGGCGGCTGACCTCCAGGGTGTGGGTGAGCCGGGTGCGGTAGTGGTCCCCTTCGGGATTGAGGAACACCTGGGTCTTGTGCTTCAGCCGGCGGAAGGCCTTGGAATGGGTTATCCTGTCGATATCCCGCTGGAAGCAGCAGCGAATGCGGCACTCCTCCTCCGGCAGGGCCCGGCCCCGGCTGTTTTCCGACAGCAGACCGAAGGGCCCGATAAAAGCCCGCTCCGCCGCCTCACGCTCAAGCCTGGGAAAACCCATGCCCCCACCGCCTTTCAGCCCAAAATCTCTTTCATATATACTATACGACGTGAAATCGTATTTCCCTTTATTTTTTTGCGCTTTTGAGAAGAAAATTTTTATTCTGCATATCCGCATCCCCTGGCTCCCTCGGGGAGGGAGCTGTCAGCGGCGTCAGAAGAAGCTGACTGCATTCCGCTTGCGGCGTTGCCCCAAGCTCCATATCCGTCGGCTCCCTCTTCCTTATCCAAATCAAACCCACTCCGTTGGGCTTTGATTTGGGGAGGCTTTGGGCTTTTTACGACGATACACGCAATACAATAACGCTTATCTATGCTTACAGCATATCTTTATAGGTAACGAGCGTTACATTCCCCATTTCTTCCGCCTTACTGATACAGCCTTTAGTAAATCCTGATTTAGCAAATATATAGAAATATTTGCTGTTATAGTTAAACAAGTCGCCGCGTTCTTTGAGCTTTTCAAGAACAGCAAGGTCAACTTTTTCATTTGTCCATTTGCATTCACCGAAGAGAGCGGTATTTTTATCTTGAACA
>DBGBEC010000146.1:0-6741 GCA_048477415.1 Candidatus Limivicinus sp.
CCCACCTGCCCACGGGCATCGTGGTGGCGAGCCAGGTGGAGCGAAGCCATTTCCAGAATCTGGAAAACTGTAAAAACATGCTGAGAGCCCGCCTGGCCGAGATAAAAGAGCGGGAGCACCTGGAAAAAATAAGCGATATAAAGGGCGTACAGATGAAGATAGAATGGGGCAGCCAGATCCGCTCCTATGTGTTCATGCCCTATCAGCTCGTGAAGGACCACCGTACCGACTATGAAAACGGCAACATCCAAAACGTGATGGACGGAGACCTGGACGGCTTTATAAACGCCTACCTGTCCCACAGAGCCGAATAACATCAGAATAATACAGCCACAGTCCGCACCGCCCCAAGGTCAAAAGCTCTTGGGGCGGTGCGGACTGTTATTCTGGCCGGACCTTTACGGTCTTGCCGGAGCTTATGAAGCAGAGGAGGCACTCCTTCACAGGCTTTTTACAGATGCGGCGCAGGGCGGAGGCATAGGAGCGTATCTGGGGGGCGTAGTCCGCGGCCCGGCGCTCCAGAGCGGGGCCGGGGGGAACGAAGTCCGTCTTGTAGTCCAGTATCACAAGCTCTCCCTGCTCTTCAAAGAAGCAGTCTACCACGCCCTGAAGCAGGAGCTTCTCCTCCCCGCCGCCGGGGATCAGCTCTTCCGCCGGGCAGAGAAGGGAGAATTTGAACTCCCGCCGGGGCTCTTCGGCCTTGAGGAGCCGTCGCCCGGTATCGGAGCGCAGAAAGCCCTCTATGGCGGACAGCTCCACGGCCCCGGCCTCCCTTGGGCTGAGGAAGCCCTGGGCCCTCAGCCGCTCCAGCTCCGCCGCCGCGCCGCCGGGCAGGGCGGCCCGCTGAAAGTCCATGTACTGAAGGGCAAGGTGGGTGGCCGTGCCTCTCTCGGCGGCGCTGAGGGGGCGGTCCTCCCCGCTGAGCTCCGGCAGCTCGAAGGCCGCAGATCGGGGCGGAGCTATGCTCATAGCCTCCGGGTCCAGTTCCTCCTGAAGGCGGCCCTTCAGCTCTGTGGAGGTGAGCTTTGAGGGCAGCTCCTGGGCGATGGGGAAGGGGTAGCTGAAGGCCAGCCCACGCGCGATCTCCTGCTCCAGGCCGGATGTATCCTCCGCCAGGGCCGTGGCGGGAGCCGGGGGCTCCACGGTCTCCGCCTCCGGCAGGACGGTTTTTATTTTTATATCCCGCTCCTTATTGGCGAGAGCGCTGTATATGAGCCAGTTTACAGGGGCCTGGGCCTGGACCAGGAGCTCCGGCGGCATGGGCCGCCTCAGGGCCGCGGCGGATCTTTCCAGCAGCCCGGGCACATCGCGCAGGGCGGCGCTTACATAAAGCCGCTCCCGGGCCCGGGTCATGGCCACATACAAAAGGCGCAGCTCCTCGGAGAGCGTTTCCCGCTCCAGGCGGAGCTTTATGGCGTTTCGGGCCAGGCTTGGATACTCTACCCGGCGTTCCAGGTCGGTTATTTTTGGCCCAAGGCCCAGCTCCGGGTGGACGAGCACTGTGTCGCGGCTGTCCTGTTTGTTAAAGCGGCGGGCAGTGTCGCAGAGAAAGACCACGGGAAATTCCAGGCCCTTTGACCGGTGGACGGACATTATCCGCACCGCCTCCCCGGTCTCCGCGCCAAGGGCGGGCTCCTGGCCCCGGCGGGCCAGCCTGTTCAGCCAGCGCACAAAGGCGTGCAGCCCCCGGCTGCCGCTTTTTTCAAAGCTCTCCGCTAACTTGAGCAGCTCCATCAGCCGCTGACGGCGGCGTCGTCCGTCCCGCATGGCAGCGCAGAGGGCCAGAAGCTCAAACTCCTCCATCAGCCGCCACACCAGCTCCGCCGCCGGAAGGTCCGGGGCCAGCTCACGCAGGGCCTTGAAGCGGCGGAGAAAGTCCCGGCATTTCTCGTCCTCCTCGCCGCGCTTTTCAAGGGCGGTGAAAAGGTCCGCGTCCCGGTCCGCCGCCCGGATCTGTGAGAGCATGTCCGGGCTGAAGCCCAGGGCGGGGGAGCGGAGCAGGGCCACAAGCGGGATATCCTGATGGGGATCATCCAGCACCGCCAGCATGGATATCAGGGCGGATACCTCCGCCGCGCTGAAAAAGCCGCCGCTCTGGCCCGCGGATACGGGGATGTCCATCCGGTTCAGCTCCCGCCGGTAGACCCCGCCCACGGTGTTGGCTGAGCGGAGAAGTATGGCGATATCCCCATAGTTTAGGGGCCGCTCCTCTCCGTCCACGGTGACAGTCATGCCGGAGGATACGAGCTCTTTTATCTTTGCCGCGCACATCGCCGCCTCAAGGGCGGTCTTGTCCGGGCTCTCCTCCTGATCGTCTCCCCGGGGCAGCTCAAGGAGCAGCAGCTCCGGCGGCGCGCCCTCCCCGGGGTATTGGGCGCCGGGCTTCAGCTCGGCCGCCCGGTCATAGTTGATATCGCCCAGAGCCCGGGACATGCAGAGGGAGAACACCGCGTTTGCCCCTGCCAGGACCTCCCGCCGGGAGCGGAAATTCTCCTGAAGGTCCACCCGCCGGGCTTCTCCGGGCCGGGCCTGGCTGTGGTCCGGCCAACTCAGGTATTTCTCCGTGAATATCCCCGGGTCCGCCAGGCGGAAGCGGTAGATGGACTGCTTCACGTCCCCCACGAGAAAGAGGTTCTTCCCGTCCCTGGACAGGGCGTGGAAAATGGCCTCCTGGACCCGGCTCACGTCCTGATACTCGTCCACCATTATCTCCCGGAAGCCGGCGGCGGCCCGCCGGGCAAGCTCTGTGGGCCGTCCCTCCTCGTCGGTTAGGAGCTTCGCGCTGATATGCTCAAGATCGGCATAGTCCACAAGCCCGGCCCGGCTCTTGCTCCGGGCATAGTCCCGGTCAAAATCCAGGGTCAGGGACAGGAGCTCCTCCATGGCGGGGGCCGTGAGGCGAAGCTCCCGCAGCAGCTCCTCCGAGCCCTGAGAAAATGACTTCGCCAGGCCCTCCATGGCCTTTTTGCAGGCTGTTCTCCCGGCCTTCAGCCGCTCCTGAAGGGCGGCGTCCGCCCCGCCGGAGACCCGGCCCAGCCGGGGAAAGGCCACAGGGAAGCAGGCTCTTGCCCGGTCCCAGCCCAGGCGCAGGCAGCGGCAGAGCTCTGAAAGAGCCTCCGCCGTCTGAAGGAAGCTGTCCATATAGCCCCGGCTTATTTTCTCATCCTCTGCCATGAGGGATATGAGTCTTTCCATCTCGCCCAGCCAATATTCGGCGCTCTCCCTGGCCCGGGAGAGGATCTCCCGGCCCCAGGGGGTCTCGCCGGCGTCCTCCGCCGGGCTTGAGAGAGCCTCCGCCTGGGCCTTGGCCCAGCGCTCGGGCCGAGGATGGCTCTGCATCTTTTCATAGAGATCCAGCACCAGGGTGCTGAGACGGCTGTCGTCCCGGCCGGCACCCACGCTGTCGGCCAGGGCGATGAAGCCGGGACGCTTTTCGCCCTGCTCATAGCGCTTTTCCAGCACCCGGCGAAGGGCGGCCTCCCGCATGGCCCGAAGCCTCTGCTCGTCTCCGACCTTGAAATCCGGGGCCAGACCCGCGAGATGGGCGTTTTCCCGGAGGAAGGCGGCGCAAAAGCCGTGGATGGTGCTGATACGGGCCCGGGGGCAGAGGGCGCTCTGGCGGCGGAGCCGGGGGTTTGAGGGATCTTTCGCCAGGGCGGCGGCCAGCTCCCGGCTTATCCGGGCCCGCAGCTCCCCGGCGGCGGCCTTGGTGAAGGTGATTATGAGAAAGCTGTCTAACTCCGCGGGCTCGTCTTTATCGGTGATATAGGCCATGAGCCTTTGGGTCAGCACCCGCGTCTTCCCGCTGCCGGCTCCGGCCGATACCAGCATGGCGGCTCCCCGGCTGTCTATGGCCGCGGCCTGGGCCGCGGTGGGCTTGAATTCACTCACTGAGCTTCTCTCCTTCCAGCATTCCCCATACCCGGTCGTCCCGGAGCCGGGGCATGTAGCGGCTGCTCTCGCCGTTTTCCCCGTCCTCGAAATAGCAGGCGGCCCGGTAGTCGCAGTTCAGGCAGGCGTTTTCCTGCTGGCTCCTGTAATAGGGGTCGGCGGCCAGGTTCCCCCGGCGGAGCTCCCCCGCCATATCCCGGAGACAGCCCTTGATATGCCCGGCCAGAAGGCCCAGCCGCTCAAGACTGGCCAGGGAATCTCCGGCGGGCCTGCCGCCCTTGGTTTTCAGGGGGATATAGCGCTTGTCCCCGCCCCGCTCCCAGGCCTCTATAAGGCTCTCGTCGTCCAGGACCAGGCCGCTGCGCCGTTTGCTGTCCAGCCGGGCGCTCTCCGCCTCCCCTTCTCCCGGCGGGCCTGGCATGGAGATAAGGCTCTCCCGGGCGGGCAGGTACATGACCCCTCCGGGGACGATCTCCCGCCCCTGGCTGTCCGTGCCCCGGTCGGTCAGCATGAAAAGATACATCAGAAGCTGAAGATCCATCCCGTACCAGACCTGGGAGAGGGAGAATTTCTTCTTCCCGGTCTTATAATCCACTACACGAAGGTATATTTTGTCCCCCTGGACCCAGCCGTCCACCCGGTCGGCCACGCCGCCGAGCTTCAGCTCCTCCCCGGCCCCGTTCAGATCCAGGGCCTGAGAGAGGTCCAGCTCAAAGGCCAAGGGCTCAAAGTCTGAGCGGCCCAGCTCCCGGACCGTGTCCAGGGTCACGGCCTCCACATCCCGGCAGAGCCTTTTGAAAAGGTGGACGAAGCGGGGGCTCTTTTCCCGGAGGTCGTCCAGCTCCCGGTGTATGAATTCCTCTGTGAAGCGCCGGGCCAGGGCCTTTACCTCCTGGTCCTGAAGGCCTTTGAAGCCTCCCCGGGCCTTCAGCTCCCGGGCGGTGTTCTCCAGCACATAGTGCATGAAAACGCCCATCTCCGGGGGCCTGAACTCCGCCGGTTCAAAGGGCTTTGCCCGCAGGCCGTAGCGGCAGAAATATGAAAACTTGCACGAGGCGAAGCGGTCTATCCGCGAGGCGCTCAGCCGTGGCTCCTTACCGTACAGGGCCTCCACCCCGGCGGGAGACAGGCTGCCGCGGCCCATGTCCGCCGCGGCCTTCAGCAGGGCGAAGCTCTCCGGCCGCTCTCTTTTGAAATACTCCGCCGCAGCTCTGGCCAGGGGCTCCCCGCCGTAAAGACCGGTCGCCGCAAGGCCCAGGGCGGGGCCCTCCGCCATGGCTCTGGCCCTGTCCAGCCGGGCCATCGGGGCCTCAAGCCCGAAAAGCTCCCTGGCCCGTGTGAACACGAAGGAGGGCTGGATCTCCTCCCCCTCGCCGCCGCTGAGACTCATGCTGAGGCTCAGCCCCTCCGAGGGCAGGCTGAGACAGTTATATATAAGCGAGAATTCCCTCCACAGCTCGTGCTCTCCCGCCCCTAACTCGATGCCGGCCTCAAAAAGCCGCTGCCGCTCCTCCGGGGAGAAAAGCCCGGTCTCCTCCCCGGCGGAGGGCAGTCTGTCGTCACCGCAGCCCAGGATGATGAGTTCCTTTATGCTCCGCCGCCGCATCCGGTCGAGATCTCCGGCGGAGACCCGGTCCAGAGCCACCGGGATGGCCCCCAGCTCGTATTTTGAGAGCATGAGGCTGAAAAGCCGGGAAAAGCCGGGCATGTCCAGCTCCATATCGCCCAGTATCTCCCCGCTCTGCTCCAGGGCGGATACAATAAGGCCCCAGAGCTGGCCATATTCCGCGGCCTGCTTTTCAAGGCCCCGCTCCTCAAGGGCGGCGGCCCGGCTTTGAAGGCGCTGGGGCAGCTCTAACTCCGCCAGAAAGGCACTCAGAGCGGCGGCCTGGCCCCGGGCGCTCCTGCTGGCCCTGGCCGCCTGCTGAAAGCGGAGCAGGGGCCGGGCTATGGTGCGGCGGCTCTCGTTTATCCGCCGGAGCAGGGCCTCGCTCTTCTCGTCCCAGGCCGCGCCGTAGCCCGCCGGGTGCTGCCGCCAGTCGTCCTCGGCGGACCAGGCGGCGGCAGAGGGCTGCCACCTGAATATATAGGCGGAGAGCTCGTCCCGCCGGGGCTCCTCCAGGCCGGTGAGCCCTGTGCCCAGGTATGAGATGAGCTGGTCGCTGTCCCAGCCGCCCTCGATTATCTCATAGGCTCCGGCAATGAGGGCCGGAAGGGGCTTTGAGAGCATGGGGCTTTTCCCCGCCGTGAACAGGGGAATGCCGTAATGGCGGAAAACGCTCTCCAAAAGGCCCCGGTAATCCTCGAAGCCCCGCGCCGCCAGGGCGACGTCACGCCAGCGCAGCCCCTTCTCCCGCACCAGCTTTAGCACCCGGCCCGCCGCCCACTCGCATTCGGCCATCATGCTGTCGCAGCGGCAAAGGCTTATGGGGGCCGCGCCCGGGAAGGGCCCGGCGGAATAGTCAAAAAGCTTTCCCGCGAAATAGCTCAGGGCTTCGTCCCTGACCCCGCCCTGCTCCACTGCCTCAAGCCTTGTCTCCAGCGACAGCGCCTTGGCCTGGGCCAGAAGCCTGCGGCAGGCCCGGCGGCTGAGGGCAAACACTTCATTTTCGCCGTAAAGGCTGTCTATGGTCATGCAGAGGCAGAGCTGCACGCCCTTTTTCATCAGCTCCAGCAGCACCCGCTCCTCCTGGGCGGTGAAGTCTGTGAAGCCGTCCACATATATGTGATCCTCCGGGCCCAGCCCGCTTTGGGGTATCTGGCTTGCCAGAAGGCTCAGCCCCGCCCCGCCGCCACGCTGGGCGCGCAGCCGCCGGGCCAGGCCCGTGAAGCTCAGCACCTCGCCATAGA
>DBGBEC010000147.1:0-3212 GCA_048477415.1 Candidatus Limivicinus sp.
AGAGCCTTTTGTAGTCTATAAAGCCGCCCTTAAGCGGCTGTGCGCCCAGATATATATTTTCCGCCACGGAAAGGCCCTTCACGTTCGTCAGTTCCTGATATATCGCCGTTATGCCCAGGGCGAGAGCTCTTGAGGGGACCATCTTTCCCTCGTCGCGGCCCTGGAAAAAGACCTGGCCCTCATCCTGCTGATAAGCGCCGGACATTATTTTGATAAGCGTGGACTTCCCCGCCCCGTTCTCTCCAACGACCGCAAGGACCTCGCCGCTGTTTATCTTAAGATCGACGCTGTTCAGGGCGACAACGCCGGGAAAACGCTTGGTTATCCCCTTCATTTCAAGTAGGGTGTCGCTCAATGTGGTAACACCTCCTGGTTAATTTTCCTTGAGACCCCGGGCCGGATGGCTGTCCGGCCCGGGCTGCTCAGCGCGTATCTCAGTCGGGGTAATACTCGTTTACGTTCGCGGCAGTGACCATGACGCCGCTGTGCTCGGTAAAGGCTTCGGGCTCCTCACCGTTCATTATGGCATTGACCTTGTCCAGAAGCTTGTAGCCATAGGTGGCGGTCTGAAGGTCGATGGAGCCGTACCAGGTGCTGTACTCGCCGGAGGCCGCAGCGTCCTTGGCGTGCTTTATATAGGTCTCGGTGCAGTCGCAGGAGAGGAGCATGACCTTCTCCGCAGCGCCGGCGTCGGCAATGGCATTGTTGATGACGGGGGCAAAGGTGTCGGTGCAGGTGATGTAAAGGATGTTCTTCGCGTCAGGATGGGATGTGAGCATGCTGGCAGTATTGGCGCCGATGGTGCTGGTGTCAAGGCCGGTGTCTATCTTGACCCACTCCACATCTGCCAGATACTCATAGCCGGGGGTGGCTATAAGGGTCTCCACGGCCTTGTCGGTGCGGGCCGCCATGGCGGGGACCGCGTTATAGGCGTTGGCGGTGACGATAAGGTCTATCTTTCCGTCCCACTCCTCCGCCACAGCCTCAGCGGCAAAGCTGCCGAAGAACTGGCCAAGGCCGTCGTTCGAGGTGCCATAGCTGTAGGCCCCCTCAACGGGACAGTTGAAGGCCACGGCCATGAAGGGCATGCCGGACTCCACCGCCTCCTCGGCGTAGGCGTTGGCCACCTCTTCAATGGAATATCCGTCCACGATGATGTCCACCTGCTGGGCGATAAGTGAGTCGTAAGCCGAGCGCATCCCCGCGCTGTCCTTGGCTATCTGATAGATCATCTCCACTCCCTGCTCCTCGCAGGCCGCGGTAAAGCTCTCCAGCACTTCCTTCCAGAAGCCGTCGGAGGGGTCGGAGGTGATGTAGCCTATTTTGAAGCTGCCCTCGGTCTCCCCGCCGCCCTCGGCAGGGCTCTCCTGCGGGGCAGGCTGGGCCTGGTTTCCGCAGCCGGCCAGCGCCATGGAAAAGACCAGCGCCAAGATCAGAAGCATCGCCAATGTTTTTTTCATTTTTTCTTCCTCCAGTTTTGTCAATATTATTTACTCATTCCTTGAGTTAATTACTGTTTTTCGTTCGCCCCGTCCCTTACAGCATTTAACTGAGCCCTATTATACAGGTCTATTTGCAATTTTCAACATTTTTTTGCGTTTTCTTTCTTTATTTTTGCATTTTTGAGCAAGTGCACAAATATTTCACGCATATTTTAGCAAAACAAACAAAAAACCATCGGGTCCAAAAACAGACCCGATGGTTTTTTGTTTGTTTTTTCCTGATTTACCAGATAATAGTGCTAAAAAAATATCAAACTATCTCAAAGTTTGGCGGAGCTGAGCGCAGCTCCTGGCTCTCGTCGCAGAAGACCCTGTCAAAGTTTGAAAGGCTGTCGAGCTTGCAGAAGCTCCTGCGGTTGAGTTTCCCCGAATCGAGCACAAGATAGCTGTGCTCCCCGTTTTCCTTGGCGGCATTTTTTATGGCCAGGGTGTCGAGCTCGTTGGTATAGGCCATGCCCTCTTCGATGTCTACGCAGGCGCAGCCGATAAACACCCTGTCGAAATGGAACTGCTGAAGGGCCTGCTGTGTCAGGTTTCCCACGCTCATCCCGTAATGGGCCAGATAGGTGCCGCCGATAAGGATTATCTCCGCCGTGGGGTTATTGACCGCCCTGACAAAGAGCTCGCTGTGGGTGACGATGCGTATCGGCCGCTTTTCAAGAAACTCGGCCATGGCGGCAACGCTTGTGCCCCCGTCCAGGAATATGCATTCCCCGTCCTGCACAAACTCGCTCGCCCGTTTCGCCACACGGAGCTTCCCCCCGTAGTTCAGGGATTTTTTCGCGCTCATGGTGAGCTCGGCATTGTTCCCGTGCTCTCTCGAACGCTCCGCGAGGGTGGCCCCTCCGGTGACACGCTTCAGCTTACCCTCGTTTTCAAGCTTTTCAAAATCCCTGCGGACCGTAGCTTCGGATATATTAAGTTCCTTTGCCACATCTTTAAGGTTTATTATCCCCTTTGTGTTGAGCTGCGATATAATATACCTTATTCTCTCTGACGCAAGCACTCTGCGCTCCCCCTCGTGTTCTTATGTTTTGATAATACTACTTTAAGTGGCGCATGTCCACATAAAATGACATTATTTAACCGGATTTTCCGCAAAGTAGTCATAAAACAGTTTCAAAAGAGCAGCTTTGTTGCAGTCCCACTCGATATTGAACCGGGAGGCCGGCACCAGCGCCATCCAGCCGCCGCAGCGCTGCCTCAGTTCGTCCACGCTCATGCCGGAGAGCCGCGCATAGCTCCCCTCATAGGCCCTGGTGAAGCGGCGTATCCTTTCTCCCGCCTTGAGCATCCTCTCGGCACGCTCGGGGCTGAGCTTGCCCGGCTCCACATTTCCGCCGTAATCGAACATCTGTATCGTGCGGGCCACGTCAGCAAAGGGATCTCCCGCGCTGGCGTCGCTCCAGTCTATGGCGAACATACCGCGGCGATTATATATCATGTTGCCCGGGTGAAAGTCGTTGTGGCAGAGCTTTTTCCCGTCTGGCAGTTTGTCCAGCAGCTTCAGCATGCGGCCCGTAAGGTCCGAGCCCAGATTATATTCGGAAAGCCGCAGAAGCCGGGCATAGCGCTCCTTGCTGCTCTCCAGCTCCGGCGCGTCGCACTGGTGCATTTTAAAATGGAGGGAGGCGAAATCGGCCGCCAGCTTTTCCGGCTCCTCGGCGCCGCCGGTGAGCAGGCCCATCATCCCCTCCCCCTCTATATACT
>DBGBEC010000148.1:0-7717 GCA_048477415.1 Candidatus Limivicinus sp.
CTCCTCAGGCATGAAGAATATGCCTGAAAGGAACACCCCGGAGAGCAGCAGGGCCGCGGCCACTGTCAATATCCGTTTTTTCGCGCTTCTCGCCCGCCTTCTTCTCCCGGGGCGCTTTCCGCCGCCGGCGGCGTGGCGTGATGTATGTGCCATAGCTTACCGCTCCTTCCTGACTTTCAACCTCCCCCTCGGCCAAAGGCCCGGGGAAAATATAATACCAGAAAGTCTGTAAAAAGTGCATTAAGAATGCTTAATTTTTAAATCTTCGCTTTCCAGTCATTTTTCATGGGTTTTTCGGCTAATTATAAACCAGGGCTCCATTTTTTGTCAAGCTGGCGGGCCCCGGGAAAGCCCGCGCCGCGGGGCCCTGGGGGCGCCGCGGCGCAAAGCTCATAGCTCACTCTACGGAGATCATGTAGTAGTACACCGGCTGTCCGCCATGGACCACACTCATCTCAGCCTCGGGGAAGCTGAGGGCGATGGACTGGGCCGCGGCCTCGGCGGCCTCGGCCTCCACGTCCTGGCCGTAGTACAGGCTTATGAATTCGGGCTCCAGCTTCCCGAAGGCCTGGCTCAGCTCTTCAAAAAGCTTTTCAAGCTCCGTATAGCTGCCGATAAGGGCCCCGTCCAGCAGGGCCAGATACTCGCCCGCGCGGATGCTGTGGCCGTCAAAGTCGGAATCCCGGGCCGCGTAAGTGACCATGGCGGTGTGTACGCCGCCTATGACCTCTCTCATGCCCTGCTCAAGGTTTTCCAGAGACTCGTCCGGGCTGAAATTGAGCATGGCGGATATGCCCTGGGGCACGGTCTTGGTGGGGATGACCACCACCTTCTTTTCCGTAAGGGGCTGGCACTGCTCCGCCGCCATGATGATGTTTTTGTTGTTGGGCAGGACGAAGACCGTCTCGGCCGGGGTCCGGTCTATCTCCTTCAGGATATCGTCGGTGGAGGGGTTCATGGTCTGGCCGCCGGTGACTATCCCGTCGGCTCCAAGCTCCCTGAAAAGGGCCTCCAGCCCGGCCCCGGCGCACACTGCCACCACGCCGAATTCCTTCTCCGGATCTGCGGGGCCCTGATCCCCGCCCTTTTCCAGCTCGCGCTCCACAGCCTCAAGATCGTCGGTGCTCTGGGCCTTTTTCCCGGCCAGCAGGTCCTCGTGCTGGGTGCGCATGTTTTCTATCTTAGCCAGCTCCAACACCCCGTATTTCTGGGCCTCGTTCAGGGCGTTGCCGGGGATGTTGGTGTGGACATGGACCTTGAAGGCCTCGTCGTCCTCGCCTATCACAAGGGAGTCGCCTATGCTGGAGAGATAGCCCCGGAGGGGCTCCAGGTCCAGCTCCGCCTCCTTCTTTCTCACGATGAACACCGTGTCGAAGGCATAGGTGATGTCCTCCGTGTCGAAGACCTCGAAAGCTCCGCCCTCGGAAAAGGCGGAGAAGTCCCCGCTCTCGTCCGGAGCCGTGACCTCACCCCGCAGGGAGGCGAGAACAGCGCTGAGGATGATGAGATATCCCTTGCCGCCGGCGTCTACCACCCCGGCCTTTTTGAGCACAGGGTTCAGGTTCACCGTGTCCTCCAGGGCCTCTTCCCCGGCGGCTATGGCCCGGAGAAGGCAGCTTTCCAGGCTGTCCCCGGCGGCGGCGGCCTCTTTCGCGGCCTCGGACGCCAGGCGGGACACTGTGAGTATGGTGCCCTCAGCCGGTTTCATGACCGCCTTGTAGGCGGCCTCCACCCCGTCGGCCATGGCTCCGGCAAACTCCACCGCTCCGGCGGTCTCCGTGCCCTTAAGGCGCTTGGAAATGCCCCGGAACAGCAGGGAAAGTATAACGCCGGAGTTGCCCCGGGCGCCTCTGAGCATGGCGGAGGCCACGCAGTCCGCCGCCGCGTCCACAGAGCTGAAGTCCCTCTTGCGAAGCTCGGTGGCGGCGTTATTCAGAGTGAGACCCATGTTGGTCCCGGTGTCTCCGTCGGGCACGGGGAAGACGTTAAGGTCGTTGATCATCTGGGTATTGGCATGAAGGGCCGCGTCGGCGCAGAGCATCATCTCTTTAAACGCCGCCGCGTCTATATAATCTCTCAAATGTAAAGCACCTCCGGTGGGATACGCGTAAAAGGCTTATCCTATAATCGTATCTATATAAACGTCAACATTCTTCACCGGCACGCCGGTGGACTTGGACAGCTTGTAGCTGACCTCTTTCATTATGCTGCGGGATACGGCGCTTATGTTCACGCCGTGGTCAACGCCGATATGAAGCTCAAGGGAGAGGCTGCCGTCGTCGTTGAAGCGCACCTTCACGCCCCTGGACATGGACTCTCTCCGCAGAAGCTGAAGGGGTCCGCCCTCCTTGCTCCGCCCGGCCATACCTTTTACGCCAAAGCAGCTTGTGGCCGCGTCCCCGGCAAGGTTTGTGAACACCTCGCTGGTGATGCTTATCCGGCCCTTGTCATTGACTATATTCACCATAGCTTATGGGCTCCTTCCGCTCGTATTGCAGCGGCCCGCCCGGGGCTGGCCCCGGCAGACCGATTGTTTGATTATAATATGGTATTTAAAAAATTACAAGGATATTTTACCCGCTTTTTTCTTCTGACCCCGTTTTCTGGTCATCAATTACAATTTTGCCGTTAAAAACCGGCGTTTTGTGCAGAATTTTGTGATTGTTATGTGTTTACTTTTTCACTCTGGGATGTTAAACTTAGCTTGTCCGGTCAGTTAACACGTTCAGCAGCAGTGCTGAGCGCGGTTTTTCTGCCGGCGGCATTCTAATTCTATATATGGAGATGAATATAGACATGCAGAGACACTTCAAGACTATGGACGGCAACAATGCCGCCGCCCATGTATCCTACGCATTCACCGAAGTCGCCGCTATCTACCCCATCACCCCCTCCAGCCCCATGGCCGACTATGTGGACCAGTGGTCCGCGGCCGGGAGAAAGAACATCTTTGGCTCCACCGTAAAGGTGCAGGAGATGCAGGCTGAGTCCGGCGCTGCCGGCGCTGTTCACGGTTCCCTGAACGCGGGCGCCCTGACCACCACCTACACCGCCTCCCAGGGCCTGCTGCTGATGATCCCCAACATGTACAAGATAGCCGGCGAGCTGCTGCCCGGCGTCTTCCACGTCAGCGCCCGCACCCTGGCCAGCCACACCCTGAACATCTTCGGCGACCACAGCGACGTTATGGCCTGCCGCCAGACCGGCTTTGCCATGCTGGCTGAGACCAACGTGCAGGAGGTCATGGACCTCTCCCCCGTGGCGCACCTGGCCGCTATCAAGGGCCGGGTCCCCTTTCTCAACTTCTTCGACGGTTTCCGCACCTCCCACGAGCTCCAGAAGATCCAGGTCTGGGATTACGAGGATCTGAAGGAAATGGCGGACATGGACGCCGTTGCCGCCTTCCGCGAGAGAGCGCTCAATTCCGAGCACCCTGTTATGCGCGGCTCCCACGAGAATGGCGACATCTTCTTCCAGAACCGCGAGGCCTCCAACAAGTACTACGAGGCCGTGCCCGCCATCGTTGAGGAGTACATGGGCAAGGTCAACGCCAAACTCGGCACCGACTACCAGCTCTTCAACTACTACGGCGCTCCCGACGCGGACAGAGTCATCATCGCGATGGGCTCCATCTGCGACGTGGCCGAGGAAGTCATCGACTATCTCTGCGCCCAGGGCGAGAAGGTGGGTCTTGTGAAGGTCCGTCTGTTCCGCCCCTTCTGCCCGGACAAGCTCCTGGCCGCTATCCCCGCCACCGCGAAGAAGATCGCCGTTCTGGACCGGACCAAGGAGCCCGGCGCTCAGGGCGAGCCTCTTTACCTGGATGTTGTCACCGCCCTTGCCAACGCCGGCAGGACCGACGTCTCCGTTATCGGCGGCCGCTACGGTCTGGGCTCCAAGGACACTCCCCCCGCCTCCGTCTTCGCCGTGTATAACGAGCTGAAGAAGGCCGACGCCAAGCGCCAGTTCACCCTGGGCATCGTGGACGATGTTACCAACATGTCCCTGGAGGAGACTGCCGCCCCCAACACCGCCGCCCCCGGCACCATCGAGTGCAAGTTCTGGGGTCTGGGCGGAGACGGCACCGTCGGCGCCAACAAGAACTCCATCAAGATCATCGGCGACCATACCGACAAGTATGTCCAGGCCTACTTCCAGTACGACTCCAAGAAGACCGGCGGCGTCACCATAAGCCACCTGCGCTTCGGAGACAAGCTCATAAAGAGCCCCTACTATATAAATAAGGCCGACTTTGTCGCCTGCCATGTGCCCTCCTACATAACCAAGGGCTTCCCCATCGTCCGTGACGTCAAGCCCGGCGGCGTGTTCCTTGTGAACTGCCAGTGGGATCTCGCTGAGCTTGAGCACCATCTTGACGCCGCCTCCAAGCGCTACATCGCCAAGAACAACATCCAGCTCTACATGATAAACGCCATTGACCTTGCCAAGAAGCTGGGCATGGGCAAGCGCACCAACACCATCCTCCAGTCCGCGTTCTTCTCCCTGGCGAAGGTCATGCCCGAGAGCGAGGCCATCCAGCACATGAAGGACGCCGCCCTCCACTCCTACCTGAAGAAGGGCCAGGACGTTGTGGACATGAACTATGCCGCCATCGACGCCGGCGCCACCGCCTATGTCAAGGTCGATGTTCCCGCCTCCTGGGCCGAGGCTGTTGACGGCAAGGCCGACGATGCGAAGACCGGCCGCGAGAAGACCGTTAAGATGGTCAACTCCATCCTCGATCCCATCGACAGGATGGACGGCGACTCTCTGCCTGTCTCCACCTTTGTCGATCACGCCGACGGCACCTTCGAGCTGGGCGCCGCCGCCTATGAGAAGCGCGGTATCGCCGTGTCCGTCCCCAAGTGGGACGCCGAGAAGTGCGTGCAGTGCAACCAGTGCGCCTTTGTCTGCCCCCACGCCACCATCCGCCCCTTCGCGCTGACCGCCGAGGAGGCTGCCGCCGCTCCTGCCCAGACCAAGCTTGCGGATATCAAAGCCGGCAAGGGCAAGGGCGAGTACAAGTTCGCTATCGCCGTGTCTCCTCTGGACTGCATGGGCTGCGGCGTCTGTATCGGCCAGTGCGCTGTCCACGCCATTGAGATGGTCCCCATGGAGAGCCAGGCCGAGCAGCAGGAGGTCTTCAACTACATGGTAGAGAAGGTCTCTGCCAAGGAAGATATGTTCGTTGCCGACAACGTGAAGTTCAGCCAGTTTGCCCAGCCCTATCTGGAGTTCTCCGGCTCCTGCGCCGGCTGCGCCGAGACCAGCTATGCCCGTCTCGTGACCCAGCTCTTCGGCGACCACATGCTCATCTCCAACGCCACCGGCTGCTCCTCCATCTGGGGCGGTCCCGCCGCGACCTCTCCCTACACCGTGAACAAGAGCGGTCAGGGTCCCGCCTGGGCCAACTCCCTCTTCGAGGACAACGCCGAGCACGGCCTTGGCATGTACCTGGGCCAGAAGAAGATCCGCGACGATGTGAAAGCCCATGTGGAATACATCGCCGAGAACGCCAGCAAGGCCGAGATCAAGCAGGCCGCTCAGGACTACCTGGCCACCTATGATGACGGCAACACCAACCAGGAGCCCACCAGGCGTCTTGTCTCCCTGCTGGAGGCCAACGGCTCCTGCTGTGAGCACGCCAGGGAGATCCTGAACAAGAAAGACTTCCTGAACAAGAAGTCCTGCTGGATCTTCGGCGGCGACGGCTGGGCCTTCGACATAGGCTTCGGCGGCGTTGACCATGTGCTTGCCTCCGGCGAGGATGTGAACATCTTCGTCTTCAACACCGAGGTGTACTCCAACACCGGCGGACAGGCCTCCAAGGCCTCCAACATCGGCCAGGTCGCTCAGTTCGCGGCTGCCGGTAAGGAGATCAAGTCCAAGTCCCTGGCTGAGATAGCCATGACCTATGGTTATGTCTATGTGGCCCAGATCGCCATGGGCGCCAACAAGGTCCAGACCCTGAAGGCCATCGCCGAGGCCGAAGCCCACAAGGGCCCCTCTCTCATCATCGCCTACTCCCCCTGCGAGATGCACAGCATAAAGGGCGGTATGGAGAACTGCCAGAAGGAGATGGAAAAGGCCGTCAAATGCGGATACTGGAACCTCTTCCGCTTCAATCCCGGCGCGGAGAAGCCCTTCACCCTGGACAGCAAGGAGCCTGCCGGCGGATATCAGGAGTTCCTGATGAACGAGGCCCGCTACAGCCGCCTCACCCGCGAGTTCCCCGAAAGGGCCGACGCCCTCTTCGAGGCCTCCGAGCTCAACGCCAAGGCCCGCTACGAGCACCTGATGAAGCTGAAAGCCCTCTACGAATAAGCCATAAAGCGAAAACCCAAAACTCCCCAAGGCCGCTGCGGCCTTGGGGAGTTCAGCTTGTCAAAAAAGGCCGGCGGCCTTTTTTAGCAGCAGAGCCCGGCTCAGCCGGGCTCCTGTTTTTTCACCGCGCCCTGGGGCATGGTCGATTTTCTCAGACACAGCGTGGGAGCGAGGACCTTTTGCCAGGTGTGCCCGGATGAATAGCGCCCATTTATCAGGTGCTCCACGCTTTGCGAGCCGATGGCGAATTTTGACTGGTTCACTGTTGTCAGGGCGGGGGTCAGATATTTGGCGGACTCGATATCGTCATAGCCCACTATGCCAAGCCGCTCGGGGATGGATATCCCCATGTCGTAGGCCGCGGAGAAGGCGGCGGTCGCCAGATAGTCGGTGTTGAGGCAGAGCCCTACGGGACCACCATACTTTGAAAGTATGCCGAAAACGGCCCGGTAGCTCTCATGGAGCGTATTGATATTGCTTATTATATGGTCCTCGGCGGAGGGCATGCCATAGTCTGACAGCGCTTTTTTAAAGCCGTCCATACGGGTCAGGTTCATTATCCCCTCGGCATTGCTCTCGTCCGTGCTCCCCAAAATGAGAAACAGCTCCCTGTAGCCCTGCTGTATAAGGTGCTCGGCCGCCATATACTCGCCCAAAAAGTCGTCATTGACGACATAGTTGAAGCTCTTGCGTATTTTATGGTCAATGCCGCTGATATACGGCTCATGATAGGGGAAGCGGGACATGAGGATGAAGGGGACGTCGATATTGCAGTAATTTTCCAGCCATGTGGGGATAGAAAGTATCCCCTCAAGCTTCATGGAGATAAAGGAATTCAATATCTCCTTTTCCCTCTCTGCGTTTGAATTTGTGTTGGCGATTATGACGATGTACCCGGCTTCCTGGGCCTTGGCCTCCACGCCCTTCAGGATAAGCGCGTTATACGGGTTCGTATTGTCCGGGACCAGCACGCCTATCGCCTTTACGGTCCCGTTTCGCAGATATATGGCCAGGTTGTTGGGGGAATAGCCCATGGATTTCGCTATCCTCTTGACCCGCTGCTGAGTTTCCAGGCTGATGTCGGCCTCTTCCCTGAGCGCCTTTGACACAGTCGCTTTGGATACCCCCGCGATCTCAGCTATGTCTTTTAATGTAACTGATTTTTTCACTGCCTTGCCCCACATTTTCCTAATTATACAACAATAAGATATCTTGTATGCTCCCAAAAATCAAGAGCGTTCATGCATTTTGGAGAGAAAAAACACAACATCAAAGCACAGCCTGCCGCAGGGGAGCCTTTTGGAAGTGCCCTCAAATTTCAAAAAATTTGAGGGCACTTGTTCAAAAATATCTCAGTTGATCGTAAAACCGCCGTCTACAACCAGATTGTGGC
>DBGBEC010000149.1:0-10460 GCA_048477415.1 Candidatus Limivicinus sp.
CTATTACATGGACAGCCCCACCGCCCAGGCTTTTCTCCATTTCGGCACGGACCCCAGCGGCCTTGAAAAGCGGGAGGCCTACACGAACTACAGCCAGACCGTGGACGGGGAGGAATGCTTCAGGGTCATATACCGGCCCGACGTTATCCACCCCTGGTCCCACTTCTCCGCCAAGTCTGAGACCTGCGTTATAGACTTCTTCACCCAGGCCCTTGAGGCTCCCTATCCCATCGACAGCTCGAACCAGGTCTGGCAGTGGAAAGAGGCCTTCAACTGCGTGGGCCTTGCGGGCATGCTCATCTTTATCTGCGCCTTCGGCACGCTCATGGTCTACACCCCAATGTTCCAGAGCCTGAGGGCCAAGGAGCCGGTCCGGCCCGCGAAGCTCAGCGACGGGAAGGGCAAGCTTTGGTTCTGGCTCAGCCTTCTGGCCGGTGCGCTCTTCTCCATGCTTATCTACCGCCGGATACTTTTGCTGGGCACTTCCCTGCCTGTGAGCCAGACGGAGACCATGGGTCTTGGCCTTTGGTCCACTCTCTGCGGGCTGTTCACGATACTCAGCATGGTCCTTTTCTATTTCTGCTACGGCAGGAAGCACGGCATGGACCTGGCGGAACTGGGCGTCAAAATGCCGCTTAAAAAGTTGGGGCTCAGCGTGCTTCTGGGTCTTATCATCGCTGTGATGGCCTATGTCTGCGTTTTCACCGCCGACTATTTCTTCCTGGCAGACTTCCGCATCTGGACCCTGGCCGTCAAGGCCTTTGAGGCGCCCATACTCAAATACCTGCCCTATGGCCTGCTCTTTGTCACCTTCTATGTCTCCAGCTCCGTGGCGGCAAACTGCTTCAACTACAATACCATCGGCGGAAAGTCCTGGGTGAACACCGTGATAGTGGGCCTCTTCACCGCGCTGCCCGCCCTGGTCCTGCCCTGGATGCAGTACATCACCTATTACTCCACCAAGGCCATGCTCTGGCCCGAGAGCAACATGCACATCCTCTGGCTCTTCCCCATCGTGCTCATCCTCTTCTTCAGCACCGTTGTAAACCGCGTGCTCTATAAAGCCACCAAAAACCCCTATATATCCGGCGTGGCAAACGCCGTGATAGTCACCCTGCTCACGATAAGCAACACCTGCACCACCGTCTGAGCGACAACGATACAGCGAGGCCGCCATTTTGGCGGCCTCCAGGCGTCGACAAATTCCGACGCCTGGAAAACTTATTCAGGAGTATTCAAAAATACTCCTGAATAAGCATAGATCAAACGCAGAAAGGGGATTCCCGTCCCCTCTCTGCGCTCTCCCCATGCAAGTCTATACACTGCCGATAACTTTATCTACAGTCTCAGGCCGCCGAAACGGCGGCCTCCAGTCATAGAGGGCCTTTACCGCCGAGAAACTTCCAATCGCTTCCAATTGACAAATCCAGCCTCTCACGGTTATACTGTTGAATGGACGGGCAGCAGCCTCGGGCAGCGATAAAAAGGAGGACCTTATTTTGAAATTGGATTGGATGGGAAAATACCGCGCTTTTGTTGAGGCGATGATCCGTTTTGGGAACTCATATATCCAGATAGTAAACGTACAGGGCATAATCTGCGACGACGCCAACATCTCGCCCTCTGAGCTTCAGGTCATGGAGTATATCCTGGAAAATGAAGAGCGGCACGAGAATATGTCCCAGGTGGCGGGGCGGCTCCAGATAAGCCAGAGCAGCTTTTCAAAGATCGTAAAGCAGCTTGTATCAAAGGGCCTGCTGGAAAAATATCACACCGCCAGCAACCGGAAGAACATCATCGTTCGCCCCTCGGAGCTTGCCCGGGAGGTCTACGACAAATACAGCCGCAGCAGCCATACCGCGTGCTGGCGCAGGATGTTCGCCCTTTTCGACAGTCTGGACGAGGGAGCGGTCTCCGCGTTTACAGAGGCGCTCAACATCTTCTCAAACGACGCTATGACCTCACTTGAGCGCCTGAACAAGCGCGAGGACGAGGACCAGGAGCTCATCCGCATAGAATAGGCTCGTTTTTTCCTGTTGAAAGTCTCTCGCAGCAGTTATAAGATCAAAAACGGAGGCCGCGCCCGGCGTGGCCCCGATCATTATTTTTTTGGAGGTGCACCAGCATGATCCTGGATACCGCGAAATATATCGGCCCCTGCCCCTGCGGGCGCAGCCACGAGCTTCGCACGAAGCTTGTTGTATGTGAATACGGCGCTCTGAAGGATTTTGACAAATACATGGAAGACTGCGGCCTCAGCGGCTTCAGGACCGTCATTTACGACAGCAATACATACGCGCTTCCCTCGATGACCCGTGTGGCCGCGGACCAGGAGATAATACTCCAGGCCCAGGGCCTTCACAGCGAGAAGGGGCTTATAGAGGACATGATGACACAGCTTTGCGAAAAGCCCGACTATATCGTGGTAGTCGGCGGCGGCACGCTGATGGATTTTGGCCGCTACAGCGCCTGGAAGCTGGGCATACCCTTCGTGGCCATCCCCACCCTTGTCTCCTCCGACGGGTTTACGGCCAACATCTGCTCCATCATCATCGACGGGCAGAAAAGATCCATACCCATGCAGGCTCCGGACGCGGTGATCTGCGATCTGGACATCGTCTCCGGCGCGCCGGCCTTTCTCACCGTCTCCGGCGTGCAGGACATTCTTTCAAAGCACATCTCCATTGCCGACTGGAAGATCGCCAGCCTTGTCTCCGGGGAATATTTCTGCCAGCGCGTATGCGATATGGCCCAGGAGGCCCTTGACGTCATGGTAAAATGCGCCGAGGAGCTGCGCTCGGGCAAGGCCCCGGACCACGAGGCCATGGCCTATGCCCAGATGCTGTCCGGTCTTACCATGCAGATACTCAGCCACAGCAGAGCCGCCTCCGGGGCGGAACATCTTATCGCCCACCTGGTGGAGATGAAGCCCAAGGGCTTTGAAAACGCCCACGGTATGCACGGCGAGTGCGTGGGCGTGGGCACCATCATCTGCGCGGAGGAGTATCACAGGCTCGCCCGGATGGAGAGCGTGGAGACAAAGCCCTTCCGCCCCCTGGACAGAGTCTGGGTGGAGGAGGTCTTCGGCCCCCTGGCCCCCGGGATCTTCAAGGAGAACGAGAACGACGTACTTGACAGCTTTCCCGCCGCGAGCATAAAGGAGCACTGGCCGCAGATACGGGAGATCATCGCCGGTATACCCAGCGCCGGGGAGCTTAGAGAGCTTTTCCTGGCCATCGGCGCGAAGCACAGCCTCAGCGAGCTGGGGATCGACGAGGGTCTCAGCCGCCAGGCTCTGGATATCTCCGCCGCCATCAGGAACCGCCTCACCCTGAACCGTATGCGCCGCCTTATAGCGGACTGAGGGCGACCGCCCCCATATATCGATCGAAAGGAGCCGCGACAATGAAATACATAATGTCTCTTGACCAGGGCACCACCAGCTCCCGCTGCATACTGTTTGACAAGAGCGGGAACATATGCGCCTCCGCCCAGAAGGAGTTTCGGCAGATATTCCCCCAGCCCGGCTGGGTGGAGCACGAGCCGCAGCTCATCTGGGACACCACCCTGGAGGTATCCCGGGCGGCCATGGAAAAGCTCCGTGTCCAGGCCGGGGACATCGCCGCCATCGGCATAACGAACCAGAGAGAGACCACCGTGGTCTGGGACAAGGAGACCGGCGAGCCCATAGCCAACGCCATCGTCTGGCAGTGCAGAAGGACCTCGGACATCATCGAGAAGCTTGTGGCAGAGGGCCACGGCGAGACCATAAGGCGCAAGACCGGCCTTGTGCCCGACGCCTACTTTTCCGGCTCAAAGATCAAGTGGCTGCTGGACAATGTGCCCGGGGCCAGAAAGCGGGCCCAGGCGGGCAAGCTCCTCTTCGGCACCATCGACACCTGGCTCATCTGGAAGCTCACCGGCGGCCGGGTCCATGTGACCGACTATACTAACGCCAGCCGCACCATGCTCTTCAACATCCACGAGCTGTGCTGGGACAAGGAGCTGCTGGAGCTTTTGCAGGTGCCGGCGTCCATGCTGCCGGAGGTGAAGCCCTCAAGCCATGTATACGGACTCACAGACTATGAGCTCTATGGCGGCCAGATACCTATCGCCGGGGCCGCCGGGGACCAGCAGTGCGCCCTTTTCGGCCAGTGCTGCTTTGAGCCGGGGCAGATGAAAAACACCTATGGCACAGGCTGCTTCCTGCTCATGAACACGGGCCGGGAGATCGTGGAGAGCCAGAACGGCCTTGTTACCAGCATAGCCGTGGGTTATCAGGACCATGTGGAATACGCCCTGGAGGGCAGTATCTTCGTGGCCGGCGCCGCCATCCAGTGGCTGCGGGACGAGCTCAGCCTGCTCTCCTCCGCCGGTGAGAGCCAGCAGTACGCCCTGAGCGTGGCGGACACTGCGGGGGGCTATGTTGTGCCCGCCTTCACGGGCCTTGGCGCGCCCTGGTGGAACCAGCGGGCCAGGGGCGTCATCGTGGGCCTGACCCGGGGCTTTTCCCGGGCCCACCTTATCCGGGCCACCCTGGAATCCCTCGCCTATCAGACCTATGACATCGTAAGGGCCATGGAGCGGGATTCCGGCATACACATAAGCGAGCTGAAGGTGGACGGCGGGGCCTGCGCCAACGATTTTCTCATGCAGTTCCAGTCAGACATCGTGGGCAGCGACGTATACCGCCCCCGCTGCATAGAGACCACAGCCCTGGGGGCGGCCTACCTGGCGGGCCTTGCCGTGGGCTACTGGTCAAGCCTGGATGACGTGAAAAACAACTGGGCCGTGGAGCGCGTCTTCACCCCCGCCATGGAGGAGGCCAGACGGACAAGGCTCATAGACGGCTGGCACAGAGCCGTGGACTGCGCCATCTTCGCCGCCGGCCAGGACGAAATATCCTAAAAAAAACAGCATAAGCAGTATCGGAGGCTTTATGAACCGGGACAAACTTTTGAACACCGAGCTTTTCCTTTTCGACATGGACGGCACCCTGTACCTGGGCGACCGGGTGTACCCAGGGGCGATCGAGCTTATGAATGCTCTGCCCGGTCTTGGGAAAAAATATATCTATCTCACCAACAACTCCTCCCGGGCCGGGACGGATTATATATCCCGGCTCCGCTCCCTGGGCTTTCCATGCCAGGCGGAGAATGTCTTCACCTCCGGCATGGCAACCGGCATGTATCTAAGCCAGAACTATCCCGGGGCAAAGGTTTATCTGGCGGGGACCAGGGCCTTCCACCGGGAACTGAAAAGCTATGGCATCGACCTGGTAAACGACGAGTCGGGCCACACAGAGGCGAAGACCGTGGACGTGGTGGTGCAGGGCTTCGACACGGAGCTGGTCTATGAAAAGCTGGACCTGGCCTGCCATTTTCTCCGCCGCGGGGCCGCTTTCATCGCCGCGAACCCCGACTGGGTCTGCCCCATGCCCGAGGATGAGGTCCTGCCCGACTGCGGCAGTATCTGCGCCCTTCTTACCGCCGCCACCGGGAGGGAGCCCACCTATATCGGCAAGCCCAACCGGAACATAGTGGATGTGATATCGAAAATGACCGGTATCGCCAACGAGCGCATATGCGCCGTGGGAGACAGGCTGTATACTGATATCGCCGTGGCCCAGAACGCCGGGGCGGTCTCGGTGCTGGTCCTCTCCGGGGAGACGGACCGGGACATGCTTTCAAAAGCGGAGCGCCAGCCAGACTATGTGCTCCCCTCGGTGAAAGAGCTGCTGGAGCTTCTGCGCTGAACCCCCCCTTACATTTTCTCTGAAGGTAAGAAACCATGAACATTATCCAATACCTCCTGCCGATCTCCGCCGTGCTGCTGCTCGTCCTTTTCTTCATGGGCCTGCCCCGGCTCAAAAGCTGTGTTCTGCCCGGTCCCACCCTGGCCCCTGAGACCGGGGATACAAAGCGCCTGACCAGGCTCGACCTTTTCCTGATGCTTATGATAAGCCTTGGCTACGCTTTTGTGGCCTTCTGGGGCCTGGGAGACAGCCAGGCTCCTGAGAGCTTCACGGATATGAGCGGCAGAAGCGCCCTTATAAGCCTGGAGGAGGACAGCCCCCCCTCCGGGATAATGCTCTACACCGGCATAGGCGTAGGCAGCTACAGTATTGAATACTCCGCCGACGGAGAGAGCTTTGTCCCCGTGCTGGAATTCGAGCAGACCCACGCCCAGGTGCTCAAATGGCACAGTCTACTGCCGGACACAGAGCTTGTCCCCAGATATATCCGCGTGACCGCCGTGTCAGGAAGTCCCTGGCTGGGTGAGCTGAGTCTGCTTGACGGGGATGGGGAGCTCATCCCCATCAGCGCGGACATTCCCGCCCTCTGCGACGAGCAGGAGCTTACCCCCGCCTCCTCAAACTACATGAACTCCAGCTATTTCGACGAGATATACCACGCCCGCACCGCCTGGGAACATCTGAACGGCATACAGCCCTATGAGATATCACACCCGCCCCTGGGCAAGATCATCATATCCGTCGGCATCTCCATCTTCGGCATGGATCCCTTCGGCTGGCGCTTTATGGGGACCCTGGCCGGGGTGCTCATGCTGCCGCTTTTGTATCTGCTGCTGAAGAAGCTTTTCGGCGGCAGTCTTATCCCCGCCCTGGGCTGCTTTGTCTTTGCCACGGATTTCATGCACTTCGTCCAGACCAGGATCGCCACCATAGACAGCTATGGGGTGCTCTTCATCCTGATGATGTACTTGTTTATGTACATCTATCTGAGCGAGGACAAGCTATGGGCCCTGGGGCTGAGCGGCATAGCCTTTGGTCTGGGGGCGGCCAGCAAGTGGATATGTCTCTATGCAGGGGCGGGCCTGGGGCTTATTTGGGCCATCCACTGGGCGCTTCGCTTCCTCGAGCTGCGGCGGCAGAAAAAGGCCGGGGAAAGCGGCGAGGCCCTGCTGCCCGCCTTCCTGAAAAACTGTCTTTTCTGCCTGGGCTTTTTCGTGCTCATCCCGCTGCTCATCTATTACTTTTCCTATCTGCCCTATGGAAAGGCTCTGGGCGTCTCCCCCTTCAGCGGCGAATATATGAAGACCGTCCTGGACAACCAGGTCTTCATGTTCAGCTATCACTCCGGCGTCGTGGCCGAGCATCCCTATTCCTCCCGCTGGTATCAGTGGGTGCTGGATATCCGGCCCATCCTCTATTATCTGGAGTATTTCGACAACGGGGAGCGCTCAAGTATCTGTGCCTTTGTGGGTCCAGCTCTGTGCTGGGGCGGGCTGCTGAGCCTTTTTGTACTGGGCTACACGGCTATATTCCGCCGGGACAGGAAGGCCGCTTTTATCCTGCTGGGCTATTTCGCCCAGCTCGTGCCCTGGATGTTTATAAGCCGCATAACCTTTGAGTATCACTATTTCCCCGCCTCCCTGTTTCTCCTGCTGGCCCTCTGCTATGTGTTCAAGCTCTTTGTGGGCAACAAGAAAAACTGGGCCCTTTATCTGCTGCCCTTCGCCGGGGCCTGCCTTTTGCTTTTCATTCTGTTCTACCCCGCCCTCAGCGGCGTCCCGGTGGATAACGCCAGGGCCTCCGCCCTTCTGGGCTGGCTCCCCACCTGGCCCATATAAAAGCACAAAAAACAGCCTGTACAGCAAAAATTCGCTGTACAGGCTGTTTTTCCATTCTTACTCTCCGCTTTCGGCCAGGACCTCCACAAGGCGGTGGGGGTAATTCGTCATAATGCCGTCGGCACCCAGCTCCGCCAGAAGGCGCATATCCTCCGGCTCGTCGATCGTCCAGTAGTGGACGGCCAGATTGTGCCTGTGGGCGGCCTGGATAAGGCCGGAGCTGGCAAGGTCAAAGCCCATTTCCTCCATGGGTATCTGGAAAACGCAGATCTCATCCCCGAAGAACACATCCAGCTTCAGAAGCTGGCTGATGAAGAAGAAAGTCACTCCGTCGTAAGCCGGGGAATACATAAACTCCTCCGGCAGCTCTCCCGCCGCCTGCATGCGCTGGAATTCATCGTATATCTCCTCGTGGAAGCTGGCAAGCACCACCCGGTCGAAGGCATCATACTCCCCGAGCAGGCGCACCGCCTCCTTAAGGGCCATCATCCCCTGCTCGCCGGACTGTTTTATCTCCACATTTATCCGGTTTTCCGGAAAAGCGGTCAGCAGCTCCTCTAAGGTGGTGGCGAGGAAGACCTTCTCGTCCCGGGGCTCCACGCCCTGGGGATAATTCACGTCCGTGGGATATTTCTCCAGGCCGTCCTCGCCTTTAAAATGCTCCCGCTCGCCGCTGAGTACCCCGTCTTCCGTAGGGTTCGTATAGCCGAAATCCACCTTCTGGGCAATGAGATCGCTGTAGTTCCAGTCGGCTATGCTGCCGGTCACATTGGTCTTTCTGTCCAGCGTGGTGTCGTGGGAGAGGATGAGGACCCCATCCTTCGTGAGGCTCACATCCGTCTCCATCATGAAGCTTTCATCCGCGTCATAGGCGTTATAAAAGGCCTCCAGGGTGTTGTCCGGAAACTCCATGTTCCCGCCGCCGTGGGCTATGAGCAGGGGCTTTCCGCTATCGGAGCGCATGGGGTTTTCCAGGGGATAGTTCTGCCCCCTGGGCCAGAGAGCCGCCGCCGCGTAGATCACGATCAGTCCGCAGAGGACGCCTATGGCTATCTTCAGTCGCTTTTTTCCTTTCATGTTCCTCTCTCCCTTCTCTCAGCCCCAATTATAGCCGGGACAGCTCTACCTTAAAAGGGGCAAAAGGTAAAATCCCCTGTCATTTCATGTAAAGTTCAGAGCTCGAAAAGATTTATCTGGCTGGTCTCGGGCAGGTCCCCCAGGGCTCCGATGGCCTTCAGCTGTTCCAGATGGGTCTGGCTGACCTTGGGGCAGGCCCGGCCCAGCTCCTGGACGGAGATAAACTCTGTCCCCAGCTCCTTGCAGCGGGCCAGGTCCTGGGCCGCCGTTTCACCCAGGCCGGAGATGGACACGAAGGGCGGGCGCAGGCTCTTCTCCCCCACCACAAGGAACTTTGTAGCGTCTGACTGATAGAGGTCGATGGGGGCAAAGTCAAAGCCCCTCATGTTGAACTCATACACCGCCTCCAATGTTACCAGCAGGTCCTCCTCGTTGGCGGTCTTGTCGCTCTTTTTGCGCATCTCGTTTATCTTCCGGCGCACAGCGTCGGCACCGCCGGTCATCATGGCGGCGTCAAAGCCGCCCTTCTGGCTGCGGCGGTAGAAATAGGCGCTGTAGAAGGCCAGAGGCTCGTGCACCTTGAACCAGGCGATACGGAAGGCCATCATCACATAGGCCACGGCATGGGCCTTGGGAAAGAGATAGGCTATCTTCCGGCATGACTCTATATACCAGTCCGGCACGCCCAGAGAGCGCATCTGCTTTTCAGCGTCGCCGGGGAACTCGCCGCTTTTCTTCACCTTGCCCTTTCGCACAGCCTCCATGGTCTTGAAGGCCAGGGAGGGCTCCATGCCCTTGGCGATAAGATAGAGCATGATATCGTCCCGGCAGCCAACGGTCTCGTTGACGGTGGCGACGCCGTTTACGATAAGGTCGTGTATGTTCCCGGCCCAGACGTCTGTGCCGTGGGAAAAGCCGGAGAGCCTGACCAGGGTGTCAAACTGGCTGGGCTGGGTGTCAACGAGCATCTGCCGGGTGAAGCCGGTGCCGAACTCCGGCACGCCTATGGTGCCGGTGCGGCCGATTATTGGGTCGTCATCCGGCAGGCCCAGGGCGGCGGGGCTTGTGAATATGGACATGGTCTCCGGGTCGGAGAGAGATATCTTCTGGGCGTCCACGGGCCGGCCGGCAGCCTCGGTCACATCCTCCATCATGCGGATCATGGTGGGGTCATCATGGCCCAGCTCGTCCAGCTTCAGCAGATTGTCCTCCATACAGTGATATTCAAAATGGGTGGTTATGATATCGCTGGTCGGGTCGTCCGCCGGGTGCTGCACCGGGCAGAAATCCGTCACGTCCATGTCCTGGGGAATGACCACCAGGCCGCCGGGGTGCTGGCCGGTGGTGCGCTTTATGCCCACAAGGCCCAGGGCCAGGCGGTTTTCCTCGGCCTTGGTGGCGTTTATGCCCCGCTCCTCCAGATACTTCTTCACATAGCCATAGGCCGTCTTCTCCGCCAGGGTGCCTATGGTCCCCGCCCTGAACACATGGTCCGAGCCGAAAAGGGTCTCGGTGTATTTATGGGCCTTGGCCTGATACTCGCCGGAGAAATTAAGGTCTATATCCGGGGTCTTCTCGTTGCCGGGGAAGCCCAGGAAGGTCTCGAAGGGTATGTCAAAGCCCTCTCTGTTCATCAGCGCACCGCAGGGGGGGCAGTTCTTCTCCGGCATGTCCGCCCCGCAGCCGAAGCTGCCGTCGGTGACAAACTCCGAGCGGCGGCAGGAGGGGCAGACATAGTGGGGCGGCAGGGAGTTGACCTCCGTGATGCCGGACATGTAGGCCACTATGGA
>DBGBEC010000150.1:0-3381 GCA_048477415.1 Candidatus Limivicinus sp.
TCCATAGGCTCCCTCCCCGAGGGAGGCTATGGCGTAGCCGACTGCATTCCGCTTGCGGCGCTGCCCCAAGCCCCATATCCGTCCGTTCCTTCTTCCTTATCCAAATCAAACCCGCTTGCGCCGGGCTTTGATCTGGGGATACGGTGGAGCCTTTTTATAATGGATGTTAAGACAGGAGCCGAGACTTTGAAGACTGGTAAAAAGAAGAAAAAGGGCCTGCTCATTGCGCTGCTTCTGCTGCTGGCAGCGGTATTAACTGTTGGGGGCTGGTTTTTCAGCCAGTGGCTTATCATGAAAAAGGCCCCCGCCCCGGAGACCGCGGCAGAGGCGGCTGTCTCCGCCGCTCTTCAGGAGGCCCGGTCCGCCATAGGCCCGGGGGACAGCCCGGAGGCTCTGAGCCTTGCCCAGACGATGGCGGCGGAGCTCAACTGCCGGCTCACCGGGACGGCCCTTGTCCAGGGCAGGCAGGCGGAGCTGGAGCTCAGCCTCACCTATCTGGACGGGGAAAAGCTGCTTTCCGGCCTTAATGAAGAGATAAATGCCCTGCTCCCCGGCATTGTGGATGGGGCGGAGCGGGCCTCGGACGTGTATGATGAAGAGGACAAGTATCTGCCGGAGATAAAGGAGATCGCCTTCGGCCAGGCCCTGGCCCTCCGGCTGGAAGCGCCGTCACCGTACATCTCGGAGCAGAGCTTCAGCCTGCGCCTTCGTTACTCAAAGGGGGCCTGGACAGCGGAGAACGGGGAGGAGCTGAGCGCCGCCCTGCTGTCCGCCGCCGGGGAGGCTCAGGCCCTCCGCCAACGCCTTATGGAGGAGAGCACCGCAGAGCTTACATATGTGAAAAAGCTGTATAAAATAGACGAAAAGGCCCTCAGCGGTCCGGTCCCTGACCCGGCCTGCTACGGCAGCACCGAGGACCCCCAGCAGATATACGAGCTCCTTCAGCGGCCCGAGGCCCAGGACCTTATCGGCGGGCAGAGCCTGGTGTGGAACGGGGATATAGAGCGTATCCCCGGCACGGCGATAGAGTATTACCTGGATGAGACCATCCTGGTCCTGGTCTGGCAGGAGGTAGAGGCCCAGGCCGTGGGTACCTTTGCCGAGGTGTTCATCGCCGATGGCTCCCAGCTCCGCCGCCGCATAGCCGGGGACCAGTTTGAGAGCTTTGACTTTATGACCACCTCTCAGTTCGCCCAGGCTACAAACGGGGTTTTGACCCTGGGGGGAGATTTCTATAACCATGGCAGAAACTGCGGCATCGTGGTCTATGACCGGCAGATCCTCCGCTTCGACCCGGACACCTGCGACTGCTGCTATATCACTGCCGGCGGGGACATGCTCTTCTCCTATCGGGGCCAGTTCAAGACCCAGGAGGAGGCCCAGGCCTTTGTGGATGAGAATGATGTGCTCTTCTCCCTGTGCTTTGGCCCGGTGCTTATAGACGGGGGCCAGGACGTGAGCCCCGAATACTATCAGTGGGGCGAGATAAACGACCACTATGCCAGGAGCGTCCTGGGCCTTATGGGGGACAAGCACTATCTTACAATGAATATAAACTGCCAGCAGCCCGGCTATTACTATCTCGCCACCCTGCGCCAGGCCACAGACGCGGTCCTGGAACGGGGCTGCATAAAGGCCTATGCCCTTGACGGGGGCCAGACCGCCACCACCGTCTTCAACGGCCGCCTCATAAACCCCGTCCAGTTCGGCTGGGAAAAGACCATAAGCGACGTGATATATTTCGCCACCGCCATCCCCTGAGCCGCGGCGGCGCAAGACGGGAAAACAGGATATATAAAAAATCAAGGAGAACTTCGTTTTTGGAAGTTCTCCTTGATTTGCTTATCGGGCCAATTGCAAGCCATAACTGCATCAAATGCACTCCGCCGCGGCCGGTGCGCCGCTCGGTCTCACCCGCCTTGCTGTTTTTCCCGGCTATGTTCCTTTTACGCTCTGGTCAGCTTCGCCGCCGCCTTCCGGGGCGGGGGCTTCGGGCTGGGAATATAGTTCAAGATTGGGGCTCTCGCAAAAATATGTATGGCCCAGGACCCTGTCGCTGAAGGTGGCGTAAACCGTGCCCTGGCGGAAATTTGCCTGGAAGACCACCTGCTTTTCGAGCATCCGTTCCCCCAGAAGCAGCCGCAGCGCCACGGCCACACACTCTTTTGAGGGCAGGGAGCTTTTGAATTCCTCTGTGTTCACTCCCTCGTACTGGCCCTCCTGATACACGACCTCTTTCAGACTGTCGGGGAACTCCGGGGACTCCACTCGGTTCAGCGCCACCTCTCCCACACACATGCGAAATTCATCGCTCAGCCAGTTGCTCCCCGCCTCGGAGTATATCAGCCGGGACAAAAGCAGCAGCTCCTCAAAGGATACGGGGGTCCCGGCCTCGGCCTCCGGGTCCTCCCCGGCAAGCCGGGCAAGCTGCTCCTCCCGCAGTCTCTCCGCCTCAAGTCCGGTCTCAAGATCCCCCTCCGCCGCCGCCTGGGCCATAGCCGCCAGATAGTCCGGCTCCGGAGGCTCCTGGGCATAGGCACAGGTGTTCAGAAACAGGGACAAAACCAGCGCGGCCGCAAAACATACAAGCTTTTTCATAACATTCTCCATTCTGCCGGATTTCCCGGACGGCTCGGCCCGCCGTCTGCGGAAAAGGGCCTATACTGCCCTTTGATGACAGTATAGGCCCTTTCCCGGGTGAAAGCTGTCGTATCCTGTGGGGAAATACGGCAGAAATGGATATAAACTGAACCGGTTTTTTTAGCGAAGACAGGCGACGGATACAGAACTTGGGACAAAGCCGGAAGCGGAACGGGATCGGCTTCCGCTGAGGACATCTATTGATCGCAGATCTCTACCGGGATCTCGTTTCTGGTGAGCTGCTCCAGCCAGGTGGCATTTGGCAGTGAGTCGGTATAGATCATGTCGATATGCTCCTTGGCCAGCGGGATCACCCTGTGGGTTTTGCGGCGGCCGAATTTATTGGAATCTATAAGAAAATAGCGTTCGCTCGAGTTTTTTATCATCGTTTTCAAAATGGCGGCCTCATCGTCGTTATTGTGCGTCAAGCCGACGTTGAGATCGATACCGGAGCAGCTTACAAAAGCCTTTGCCGCATACAGAGCCGACAAGGCCTCAACTGTGGCGGCACCGACAAAGGAGTGCGTCTCGTTTGAGTATCTCCCCCCCACGCTTCTAAGTTTTATGTTGCTGTAGCCGCAAAGTTCGTTCAATACGCCCAGACTGTTTGTTATAACAGTGACGTCCAGCCCCGAAACGGCAATATTTTTCGCCAGGAAGAGCGTAGTCGTGCTGCTGTCAAGGAAAATAAAATCTCCGTCTTCAATTTTTTCCATGCATTTGTCCGCTATACGCTTTTTC
>DBGBEC010000151.1:0-2232 GCA_048477415.1 Candidatus Limivicinus sp.
AAAGCTAAGCCCAGGAGATGATGAAAATGGAATTTTTACTTATCTATGCCCTGGGCGGGCTGCTGTACGGGGGGATAGAGCTGCTTTGGCGGGGCTGGACCCACTGGAGCATGGTGCTGTGCGGCGGGCTCTGCTTCTGCCTGATGTATCTCATAAGCGCCCTGGACATGGGCGTTTTGAAAAAGTGCGTGCTCAGCGCGGCGGGGATATGCACCGTGGAGTTTTTCACCGGCTGCCTTGTGAACCTGGGCCTGGGCTGGCAGGTCTGGGATTACTCACAGCTTCCCTATAACCTGCTGGGCCAGATATGTCCACGGTTTTTCCTGCTGTGGCTGGCCCTGTCGGTACCGGGCCTGGCCCTTTGCTCGCTGCTGCGGAATTATGTCACAGTTCATCTATGACGGCGCTCCGCTTGCTCTCGTACTCCTCCCGGCTTATAAGGCCCTCCCTGTACAGCTCCTCTAACTTCAGGAGCCTGTCTTTGGCGTTCTCCCCATCGGGGACGGGGGCGTCGGTCTCGATATTGATCTCCGGGCCGACATAGGTCTTTCCGAAGGCCACCACCCCGCTGTACACGCTTATGGCCAGGGCCATCAGCGTCCAGACGATGCCGAAGGGGCCAAAGATCGGGATCACCACAAAGACGCCCAGGGCGGCGAAGATAAGCCCCATCACCAGGCCCAGGACCCCCGCGGCCTTGCCTGGCCTTACATGTACGCGCTTTCTCCCCCTCATCAGCAGCTCTCCTCCGGCGCACCGTCCAGCTTCTCAAGCTCCATGGCCAGCTTCACTATGCGGCTGGTGCCCAGGCGCTCCGCGCCAAGGGAGATAAAGTCTTCCCCGTCCTGAAGGGAGGAAATGCCCCCCGCGGCCTTGACCTTGACCTGCTCCGCGCAGTAGCGGCGCATAAGCTCCACATCCTCTCTGGTGGCTCCGCCCTTGGAAAAGCCGGTGGAGGTCTTTATATAGTCCGCCCCGCTCTCGGAGACTATGGCGCAGAGGCGGAGCTTCTCCTCCTCTGTCAGCAGGCAGCATTCTATTATCACCTTCAGCACCTTGCCGGGGCAGGCGGCCCGGACGGCCTCTATATCCTTTTTAACGAGCTCCCAGCAGCCGTCCTTCACCATGGAGAGGTTTATTACCATGTCGATCTCGTCCGCTCCGTTTTTCACCGCGTCCTCCGCCTCAAAGGCCTTGGCGGCGCTGGTCATATATCCGTTTGGAAAGCCTATCACCGTGCAGACCTTCATCCTGTCGCCCACATATCTCTTCGCCCCGGCCACATGGCAGGGGGGGATGCATACGCTGGCACAGGAATATTTTATCGCCTGGTCACAGAGGGCGCGGATCTCCTGGGCTGTGCAGTCCACCCGCAGCAGGGTATGGTCGCATTTGGCAAGTATATCTCTTATGTCCATCGTTTTTTCTCCTATCCCTTTATCATGCCCTGACTGAGCATAGCGCTGGCCCAGGGGCGGCTTTATACGGAAATATTATATCCGTTTTCCCCGGTATATTCAAGTACAGCCTGTGAATAGATTTAAGTATCTCAACGAAAAGGACGGCAGAAACAATGGACATGATACCCGAAAATAATTATACGCGGCTCTGCGGCCTTATGGCCGGTCCGCCGGCCTTCTCCCACAGCAGCCGGGGCCAGGATTTTTACAGCTTCCCCCTGGAGGTGCGGCGTCTGTCCGGCAACAGCGACACTCTTAACATCGTCCTGCGCAAAGGCCTTCTGGAGGCTCTTGAGCCCGGAGGCGAGGAAAAACTCTGCGTTACCGGCCAGCTCAGGACCTTCAACAACCGGCGGGGCGTTGGGGCAAAGCTCATCATAAGCGTTTTCGCCAGGGAGCTCTGCTTCTGCCAGGAGGAGGACGCAAACCTTGTCCGTCTCTCGGGCACTCTCTGTAAAGAGCCCAATCCCCGCACCACGCCCATGGGCCGGGACATCTGCGACCTTATGCTGGCCGTGAACCGGCGCTATGGCCGTTCCGACTATCTGCCCTGTATCTGCTGGGGGGCCAGGGCCAGGGAGGCCGCCGCCTGGAGCGTGGGCACCCGGCTAAGCCTGGAGGGCCGTATACAGAGCAGGGCCTACATAAAAATGACCCCGGAGGGCCCGGTGGAAAAGACCGCCTATGAGGTATCCGCCACAGAGCTTGAATGCATGCCGCCGGAGGCCCTGCAGAGAACAATTTAAAAGCTTTTCACTACTTTTGTCGAAGC
>DBGBEC010000152.1:0-22647 GCA_048477415.1 Candidatus Limivicinus sp.
GCGCCAGGGAAAACTGATTATATGAAGTTATGACGATCCCCCGAAGCCCGCGGGCTTTGGGGGATCGTCATATGTGCCGTGTTTCAATGCTGCCGCCGGTGGATCGGGGGGCTCAGCTCTCGTTCCGGCGGTCTTCTTCCAGAATGCGGCAGAGGTTCCAGAGGACGCAGGCGCAGGACATCTCGTTCTCTTTCAGGCCCTTGACGGTGAAATACTCGTTGGGGGCGTGGATCTGGCCGCTTATGCCCAGGCTGTAGTCCACCAGGGGAAGGTTGACGGGAGGGTCGGTGAAGAGATAGGCCGGGCCGGAGCCGGGGAAAATGGGCCACACCGTATTCTCCGGATAGCCGCTCTGCTCCATGGCGGATATGCAGGCCCTGGCGATGGCGCTGTTGGCGTTCACCTTGGAATAGGGGGTGCCCTGGCGCTGGGTGATCTTTATGTCGGGATAGCCGTGCTTGTCAAGATGGGCCCTTATCTTCTCCAGCACATGCTCAGGGCGCATATTGGGCACCAGGCGCACGTCTATCTTGCAGCAGGCGTGATAGGGCACGATGGTTTTGGTGGCGGGGCCGGTATAGCCGCCCCAGATACCGTCTATATTCAGGGTCGGGTTCCAGAGCAGGGCCTTCTGGGCCTCTTCGCCGTGGAGGTCATGGATGAAGCGGGAGGCCCGGAAGCGCTTGTTGAGGTACATGTCCTCGTCCAGGACCTGGGCCATACGCCGGGTGTAATACTCGTCCATCTCGTCCAGGGGGGCCACCTCGTCGTAAAAGCCCTCTATAAGGATGTTGTCGTTCTCGTCCCGCATGGTGGCAAGGGCGTTTACAAGACGCCAGAGAGGATTGGAGATCCAGGCAGCGTTGCTGCCGTGGATGTCTATCTCAGAGGGACCGCCCCAGTCGCCGCCCCGGGCCTCCAGCTCGAAATATAGTATGCCCTTGTTGCCAAGGGTGGTGAAGGGCTTGCCGTTTTCGTCCTGCCGGGCGGAGAGCAGGTAGACGCCCAGGCATTTGGAGAGCTCCTCCGCATGCTTCCTGGTGAAGGGGGCCAGGCTCTCGCTGCCCATCTCCTCCTCGCCCTCTATCACGAACCACAGGTTCAGCGGGAAATAGCCCAGGGTCTCCTTTATGGTCTTCACTGTGTTTATAAAGCAGACCAGAGGGCCCTTGGAATTTGTGATGCCGCGGGCTACCACGCATTCGCCGTAGGGCTCGAAGTCGATCACGGCCCCCTCATAGGGCGGCACCAGCCACTCCTCCAGAGGCTCGGGGGGCTGAACATCGTACATGCCGTATATGACCAGGGTGGGGGCGTCGGGGAGCTCGGAGACGAGCTTTGCGGAGACTACGGGGCTGTACACATAGTGCTCCAGCCGCCCCTCGACACAGCCTATGTCCTCCAGCATTTTGAGCACCATCCCGGCGCAGTCCTCTATGCCCTCGCCGGTGCCGGCTATGCTGGGCTGACGGACCAGGCTGAGTATCTTGGGCAGGTGCTCCGATTCAAATTTCTCGCCGATGGCGGAGTAGACCTTTTCCAGCCAGTTTTCCATTTTTCCCTCCTTATTCCATGTGGAGAAGCCGCTTTATGTTGCCGGAGAAGAGCTTTTCCTTGCTCTCGGCGGGGATATCCATGGCCCGGAGGGGCTTGAGATCGCTGGCGAAGCGCTCCGGGTGGTTCTGGTTCGCGTCGGAGCCATAGAGGATACGGTCGTCCCGGCGCATCCACTCGTAGAGCATGGGGGCAAGCTGGGGGAACATGCTTAGATACTCGGAGGTGGTGCTGGTGGTGTCCATATACACGTTCTCATGCTTTGAGACCATGACCGGGTCGTGGCTGAAGGGATGGCCGTGGGCAATGATGAACTTTGCCCTGGGATAGCGGATGGCAAGCTCGTCGATATCGGCAGAGTTTGAATAGAGGAGCCTTGCCTCCCGGGCATAGACCGGGCCGGTGTGGACCAGGATGGGGATATCATAGCCTATGCAGGCCTCTATCACCGGGCCGAGCCTGGGGTCCAGCATGGAGAAGTTCTGCATGGGGGGATGGAGCTTCAGGCCCTTAAGGCCGTAGTCCTCCACCGCCCGGCGAAGCTGATCGACGGCGTCCGCGTCCTTTATGGTGACGGAGGCATAGCCGATGAGCCTGTCCGGGTGCTGGCGGACAAGAGCGGCCACGGAGCTGTTGTCCTGATAGCCCAGCTCCACCGGGGCAATGGGGCAGATTATGGCCATGTCCACTCCGGCCTCGTCCATGCCCTTGAGAAAGGGCTTTATATCCTCGTTATCCGCGCGAAAATGAGTGTGTGAGTCGATAACCATATTTTTATTCCTCCTGTGGGCAGAATTTATGATCTCAGGTATTTTTCAAACCAGGCTGTTATCTCTTCCAGGCGCTTTACCCGGTTTTTCGGCCTGCCGGTGCGGCTCAGGCCGTGGGATTCGCCCTTGAATATGCATATCCGGGACTCGATCCCCCGGTATTGCAGGGCGCTGAACATGGACAGGCCCTCGCTCACCGGGCAGCGGTAGTCCTGGTCGGAGTGGATGAAGAGGGTGGGGGTGTCGCAGTCCCCGGCGTATTTCAGCGGGGAGTGGAGCCAATAGCGCTCCGGATCCATCCACACATCGTTGGGCTCCACGCTCCAGCAGGGGAAGAGATAGTTGGTATCCGAGGTGAAGAACATGCCGCTCCAGCTCGCGATACCCCGCTGGGACACGGCGCATTTGAAGCAATGGGTCCGGCCGATGAGCCAGTTCGTAAGATAACCGCCATAGCTCCCTCCGCCCACGCCCAACCGCGCCGGGTCTATCTGGGGATAGCGGGAAAGGCAGGCGTCCTTAAAGGCGAGCAGGTCCTCTTCTTCCCAAAAGCCATAATGGCCGATAACATCGGCAAACTCGTCGTCCCGGCCGTCGCTGCCCCGGGGATTGCAGAAGAGCACGAAGAAGCCCCGGTTCGCCCAGACCTGCATCTCGTGGTAGAAGACCGGGCCGAAGGCGCATTTATGGCCGCCGTGGATATAGAGGATGGCCGGATAGCTCCCACCGGGCTCAAAGCCCACCGGCGGTATGACATAGCCCGCGAGCTCGAGCCCGGCGCTCTCGAAGGAGAGGGGCAAGGGAGCGCTCAGGCTGTAGCCCTCGCTTATGGCGCTGTTGAAGGAGGATACCCGGCGGCTGCGCCCGTTCCGGAGGAAATAGAGCTCCTGGAGGCTGTTGTCATGCATGCCCACATAGAGCAGGCCCCCCTCCATAAGGGCAAAGTCGTCTGCGGTGCCCTCCCGGTCTGAGACGAGGCGTATCACTCCGTCGGTCCCGGCCAGCTTTATCACCGCGCTGCCGCTCTCGGTGCTTAGATAGTAAAAGCCCTGGTCGGTGCAGATATAGCCGGTGCTGGAGCCATAGCGGACGTCGTTTACCACGGTGTTTGAGCAGCTTCGGTCGTTATGGCAGAAGCAGACGGGCTCCCGGCCCGGCTCTATGCGGAAAAACGAGCTGTTCTGGTTCTGAAAGCCGTGCTCCAGGCCCCGGGTGCCGGCAAAGCAGGGCACGCCGCCCACAAAGCCCACGGCATAGACCCTGAAGCTGTTGTCATCCATGAGGATATCTAAGTTCCCGCTGTCATCGTCGTAGACCTCCACATCGCCATAAAAGCTGTAGGCGGAGTTTTTCTGAAAGTCCCGGGCGCTGAAGATGATCTTGTTGCCCTGGACGTTTATTGACTCTATAAAGCGGCTGTCCTTGGAGACGGGGCTGAGCCGTCCCGCGGCCCTGTCAAACAGGAAGCAGCGCATGCGCATGCCGTTGGTAAGGCCAAGACCGTCCTGGCGGAAGGGCAGCTCGTCGCCCACGATGTAATCCGGGTCCGCCCCGCTCCAGGTCTCATGGGGCTGCGCGGTATAGGAGGGGCTGAGCCTGTCGGGCAGATAGGACCGGGCCAGAACGGCGAATTTCCCGTTTTCAAGCGGCGCGATATAGCTGACGGCGGCGGGGATATCCATAAAGGGCCCGCTCTCTCCGCTGTCAAGGTCCATATAGTGATAGTGGGTGATGACCTGGCCGGGGGCAAGGTCCTGGTCCTTTTCGGCCCGGGCGAAGATGACAGTGCTGTCGTTGAGCCAGAAGGGCTGGCTCTCGCCGCCCTCAAAGCTGAGCTGGCGCGGCGCACCCAGCTCCGGCTCATAGAGCCAGAGCCAGTGCTTGTAGCTGTTTTCCGCCAAGTCGGCCCGGTGCAGGTTAAAAACGCAGCGTTTTTTATCCGGGGAGGCCCTCAGTGAGGACAGAAAAGCGTATTCGGTGAAGCTTTTTATGTCCAGGGGTTTTTTCATGCCTTTCCCTCCTTTGTCCCGCTGAAATGGCAGGCGCAGAGATGCCCGGGGGAAACGGCCCGGAGCTCCGGCTCCTCCCGGAGACAGCGCTCCTGGGCATAGGGGCAGCGGGTGTGGAAGCGGCAGCCCGCGGGCAGGTCCTTGGGGCTCGCGATATCCCCCTTTAGAAGCACCCGCTCCCGCCGGGCGGAGGGATCCGGCACCGGTATGGCCGACAGCAGGGCCCTGGAATAGGGGTGGCGCGCGTCGGAGAAGAAGCTGTCTCTGTCGGCCATCTCCACTATCCGCCCCAGATACATGACGCAGACCCGGTCAGACAGGAAACGCACCACGTTCAAGGCGTGGGAGACAAAGATATAGGTAAGGCCGTATTTGTCCCTCATGCGCTTTAAAAGATTCAGTATCTGGCTCTGGATAGACACGTCCAGGGCCGAGACCGGCTCGTCGCAGAGAACGAGCTTTGGCCGCAGGACCAGAGCCCGGGCTATGCTTACCCTCTGCCGCTGACCGCCGGAGAATTCGTGGGGAAAGCGCTCATAGACCTGGGCGTCCAGGCCCACGTCGCTCATGGTCTCCAGCACGCGGGCCCGGCGGGCCTCCGGATCCCTCATGCCGTGGACCAGGAGGGGCTCGCCTATGATCTCTCCTATTTTCATCCTGGGGTCCAGAGACGAGAAGGGGTCCTGATAGATTATCTGAAACTCCCTTCTCAGCTTCTGAAGCTCCCTCCGCTTCAGCCGGAGGATATCCGTGCCCTCAAAGCGGACGGAGCCCTCTGTGGCGGGGATGAGCCGCATTATGGTCTGGATAAGGGTGCTCTTGCCGCAGCCGGACTCGCCGACCAGGCCCAGGGTCTCGCCCCGGTCTATATGAAACGTCACATCGTCAACGGCGTGGACGTGTCCCTGCAAGGTTGAAAGGGCGCCTCCGTATACCGGGAAGTAGGTTTTCAGGTGCTCTACCTCCAGCAGCGGCGCGGCCTTGATCTGGTTTTCGCTCAAAGTTCTCGCCCCCCTTTCACATGCTTTCGATCTCCTGCCATAGATGGCAGGCCACCCTGTGCCCGTTCCGGGCGCTCATCGCGGGCTCCTCCCGGGCGCAGATATCCCGGGCATAGGGGCAGCGTGGGTGGAAGCGGCAGCCGGCGGGAAAGTCTGAGGGCACGGGCACCTGTCCCTCTATGCTGGGCAGGACCTGCCGGCCCTCGTCCAGGCGGGGAATGCAGTTTAAAAGCCCCCTGGTATAAGGGTGCAGCGGATCAGAAAAGAGCTCGGCACAGGCGGCGTCTTCCACCACATGGCCCGCGTACATGACCACCACTCTCTGGGCGATATCCGCCACAAGGCCCAGATCGTGGGTCACGAAGATAACGGTCATGCCCCGCTCTTTCTTGAGGCTCTCGATAAGGTCTATTATCTGGGCCTGGATGGTAACATCCAGGGCCGTTGTGGGCTCGTCGGCAATGAGCAGCTTTGGCCCGCAGCTCACGGCCATGGCTATCATGGCCCGCTGGCGCATGCCGCCGGAGAGCTGGTGGGGATACGAGGCGGCGCAGCGCTCCGGGTCGGGAACGCCCACCGCTTTCAGAAGCTCCACGGCCTTTTCTCTGGCCTGGGCCTTTTTCATGCCCAGGTTTATGCAGAGGGCCTCGCCTATCTGCCGGCCTATCTTCTGCACCGGGTTCAGGGCGGTCATGGGCTCCTGGAAGATCATGGCCATGTCCCGGCAGCGCTTTTGCCGCAGCTCCCTGGGGCTGAGCTTCAGCAGGTCCACTCCCTCAAACAGTATCTCCCCGCCCACATACTTTCCCGGCGGGGTGGCCACAAGGCCCATTATGGACAGGGAGGTGACGCTCTTGCCGCAGCCTGACTCGCCCACGATACACAGTGTCTCCCCCCGGCGGACACTGAAGCTGACGTCGTCCACGGCGGGGATCTCCTTTTTGTCGGGGGTGTAGAAATAGGTTTTTAAGTTTTTGACTTCCAGTAAGTTTTCCATATGGCCCGCTTTCTGTTCTAAACCCGGGGGTCCGGCGCGCCGGAAAAGCTTTCGGGCCTTTCCGGCGGCCTTCGGCCCCTTAAAAACTGTATATCGGTCTTATTTGGCTATCTTCATCTCCCGGACCAGCATCGAGTAGTGCTCGATGGGGTTCCAGTCGATACGGTTGCTGACGGCATAGATGTCGTAGAGCCGGAAGAGGTATATGGCGGCGGGGTCGTCTATCATGAGCTGCTGAAGCTGCTGGAGATAGGGGGCCCGGCCCTCCTCGGTGGTCTCGGCCAGGATGGCGTCGATAAGCTCGTCATAGGCGGAGATACCGTTATAGGAGCTCATGCCGTCGGAGGCCAGCACGCCGGTCAGGGTGGACTCGTACAGGCCGGGCTTGGAGCCCCAGTTCCAGTCGAACAGGCCCGGGCACTGCTGGGCGGCCTGGCCGTTGACGATAATGGCATAGGCGGCGGTGTCGTCCAGTACCTGGACGTTCACGGTGAGGCCGATGGCCTCCAGGTAAGCGCCCACAGCCTCGGTGACTTCCTGGGCCTTGGCGTGGTTGTCCACGTCGGTCATGAGAGTTACCTCAAAGCCGTCGGCATAGCCGGCCTCGGCCAGGAGCTCCTTGGCCTTCTCCGGGTCATAGCTGAAGCTTGCGTTGAGTTCCTCGTCATACTCGGCATAGTCGGAGCGCCACAGGGAGGAGACACGCTCGCCGTAGCCGCCCATGATGTGCTCAAGTATGGCCTCCACGTCCACGGCGTAGTTAAGGGCCTGGCGGACCAGGGGGTCTTTAAGCTCGGGGGTCTCGCACCAGTCGAAGGTGTTGAAGCCGATGTACTCGGTGCGGTTCATCTTCTTGGGGGTGACAGTCAGGTTGCCGGCGGCCTCAAGCTGCTCGATGTTCTCGTACTGGACGTTCATTATGATGTCCACGGTGCCGTTCACCATCTCGGCCACACGGGTGGTGGCGTCGGGGATGGTGCGGAAGACTATCCGGTCTATCTCGGGCCTCTCGCCCCAGTAGTTCTCGTTCCTCTCGAAAACTATCTGGCTGTCGGGCTCCCAGGATTTGAAGACATAGGGACCGGTGCCGACGATGTCGGTGCCGATGGCCTCCTCGCCTATCTCCTCGCTGTAGGCCGGGGCCAGCATGGGCACCTCGGCGATGTGCTGCACAAAGAAGATATCGGGCTGGCTGAGGGTGAACTTGACAGTCAGCTCATCCACGGCCTCCATGCTCTCCAGATAGCTCCGGTATTCAAAGCTCTGGCGGGGATACTCGGTGGAGGCGGCCCGCTCCATGTTCCAGATGACGGCCTCGGCGTTGAAGGGCTCGCCGTTGGAGAAGCTCACGCCCTCGCGGAGGTTGAAGACCCACTCGGTATCTGAGACCTGCTCATAGGACTCAGCCAGCAGGCAGTAGGTCTCCCAGTTCTCATCATAGAAGACAAGAGACTCGCAGGCGTTGCGCCAGACATTGGCGGCGATATCTCCGCCCACCTTGTGGGGGTCCAGGGTCTGGGGATCGGAGCCCTGAGCGATGGTGACGGTGAAGGGCTCGTCAGCGGCGCCGGCGTCGGTGCCGGTCTCGGCGGGGGCGCTGCTCTCGGGAGCGGCAGTGGTCTGGGGCGCGGTGTTTCCGCAGCCGGTGAACAGGGCCAGGACCATTACTGCGGCAAGCAGGGCCGCAAGAAGCTTTTTGTTCATGTGTTTTCTCCTTTACTGTTTTTTAAATGCGGGGGCAATTATTAGCCGCGTGCTCCGGGCCTGCCGGAGCAGCGAATAACAGCGTGTGGTACCGGGGCCTCAGTTCACGCCCCGGAGCCTGGGATCGCGGACGTCCCGGAGCCAGTCGCCCACAAAGTTTATGGACAGGCAGCCTAAGAGCAGGGCTATGCCCGGGATGGTGGTGAGCCAGCCGGCCTTCCAGATATATTCCTTGCCTGTGGCTATCATGTTCCCCCAGGTAGCGATCTCCGGCGGGATACCCAGACCCAGGAAGGTCAGGGACGCCTCGGCCAGGATGTTGGTGCCCACGTCCATGGTGCCCAGGATTATGGCGGAGTCTATCACGCTGGGCAGGATGTGCCGGAAAATTATCCGAAGGTCGCTGCAGCCCAGGGAGTTTGCGGATCTTATGAACTCCTTCTCCCTTATAGAGAGCGTCTGGGCCCGGACGGTGCGGGCATAGGGGACCCAGCCGGTGATGCCCAGCACCAGAATGACGTTGACAAGGCTCGATCCCAAAACCGTCACCAGCAGCATGGCCAGGAAGATAAAGGGGAACGAGAGCATGACATCGATCATCCGGGATATAACAGCGTCCACCCAGCCGCCGAAGTATCCGGCCAGGAGACCCAGGACCACCCCGATGGCAAGGCCCACCAGCCCCGCCACGATGCCCACGACAAGGGATATGCGGGAGCCGTAGATAAGTCTTGTCAGCACGTCACGGCCCATCTGGTCCGTGCCCAGGATATGCTCCATGGAGCCGCCCTCCTGCCAGCAGGGGGGCTTCAGCCGCATGGCGATGTCGATGTCGTTTATGCCGTAAGGGGCGAGGACATTCGCGAATATGGCGATGAGTATCCAGAGCGCTATCACTATGAGCCCGAACTTTGCGGTCCTTGTAGCGCCGCGGACAGATTTGAGAATGTTTTTCATCAGCTTTTCTCCTTGCCGTCCCGATAGCTTATCCTGGGGTCTATCAGCGTATAGCATATGTCAGCCACGCAGTTCGTAACGGAGAAAATGACCGCGAAAAGCAGCGTGCTCGCCTGGATAAGGGGAAAGTCATAGTTCTGTATGGCGGTGACTATAAGCCGGCCTATGCCCGGCACGGCGAAAATGGTCTCTACCACCACGGAGCCTGCGAACATGTAGCCCACCTGAAGGGCGATGAAGGTTATCACCGTCAGCAGGGCATTGTGCAGCCCGTGGCCGAAGATCACCCGGCCCTCGCCGGCGCCCTTGGAGCGGGCGGTGGTGATATAGTCCTGGCGCATGACCTCCAGCATGGAGGAGCGGGTGAGCCTTGTGACACTGGCCCCCATGCCCGAGGCCATGCAGATCACCGGCATTATAAGCTGCTTCGGCGAGTCGCCGTAGCCGGAGGCCGGAAGCCACTTGAGCCCCACCGACAGCACCAGTATCATCAGCAGGCCCAGCCAGAAGGTGGGGATGGAGCGGCCAAAGACCACAAAGGCTGTCACTGTGTTATCCAGCAGAGAGTTGCGCTTAACGGCGGAGACTATGCCGAAAAGCAGGGCCAGGGGGAGGGAGACCAGCATGGAGATGAAGCCCAGGCGCAGCGTGCAGGGCAGCCTCTCGCTGAGCAGGTCCAGCACGGGCCGGTTAAAGTAATAGGAGCTGCCGAAGTCCCCGTGAAATATGTCGTTCAGATACTGGACAAACTGTTTCCATATGGGCTGGTCAAGGCCCAGTATGTGCCGGATGTTCTCCAGATCGGCATAGGTGCTCTCGGGAGTGACCATCATCTTTGACGGGTCGCCTATCACCCGCAGTATCACAAAGACCAGGGTGATCACAAGAAACAGCACCAGTATCATCTGTAAAACTCGCTTTATAAGATATCGGAGCACGGTGAAAACTTCCCTCCTGTTCCCTTAAGGTCTCCTCCCCCGCCAGAGCGCCGGGGGAAGAGGCTTCTCAGTTGTCCAGACGGACCGCGTCCGTCATGTCGCCCACGATGTAGGCATAGTCGCCGGGGTGGACCTTGGTCATCGTCAGGCGCATGTCCAAAAAAACCGTTTCGGCATAGGGGGCGCGCATCTCCTCGATGACCTCCATGGATATGGGGTCTCTGACCACGGCCAGCAGAGTGTCTTTGGGCACGGACTTGTTCACATACTCCGGGCCCACGCAGGGATAGAACATGCCGCCGTTTTTGGGGCGGAACACAGTGCGGGTCTTTATGAGCCACTGGGCCTTGGGGAGCTCGGGCTGGCCCTCAAGCATGCCCATGTCCTTCATCACGTTGAAAACGCCCTTCACACAGTCGGTGCAGAACTTCTCGTGCAGGGTGGCAAGGCCCGTGCCCACCTCGGCCACGATGGCGGGCTTGCCCCGGCTTATCATGTAGTCCGTCAGGGAGCCGGCATAGGCCGCGGCAGGGCCCGCGGGCTTGCCGCCGTACATGAATTCATAGCCGAAGACCCGGCCCATGTGGTTTATGCGGTTGAGGAGCTGGTCCTCCTGGACCTCGTCCGCGCCCAGCTTGCACAGGCAATAGTTTATAGCGTCGCCATAGCCGCCGCCGTGCCAGTCGATAAGAGCGTCGGCATAGTCGCAGAGGGGGGAGACCACCGCGGCCATCTGCTCAGTGACCCAGCCTCTGGGGTTTCCGGGATAAGTCCGGTTCATGTTATAGCAGTCAAGGGGAGTGTTCCGCCAGTCCCATTCAAAGGCGATAGGGTTCTGCATGGGCACGGCTATTATGGCCCCGGCCAGCTTCTGGGGATCCACCTGCTCCAGGACCCGGCGTATGACCTCAAACCCGGTGGTGGCGTCGCCATGGGAGACGGCGGTGAGCATGAGGGTGGGGCCCTCTTTGGCGCCGCCTATAATATGCAGCGGAAGCTGAAGCTCCAGGCCGTTTGCCAGCCTGGACACAGGCATTCTGTAAAAGGCCCGCTCTCCGGCGGCGGCGGTATAGCCGTTGACAGTAACTTTTCCCATTTTTTGATGATCCTCCTTAGAAAATACGGACGCCCCAGACGAAATTTCACCTTGCAGATAAACAAAAAGAGCCCTAAGTAAAACCAAAGATCAAACAGTTTACTTGAGCTCCATTGCCCCCATAATGATCGCGGACAGGGCCCCGGGCCCGACCGCTCTTTTAAGGTGAGAGGACACAAGCCCCCTCAGCGCCAGTGGAACATCCAACTTAGCTTGAGTTTAAACGCAAGCTCCCTGAATGTCCAATTGCTTTTTCCAACTAAATTATTGCAGTATGGCTATGATCCGACCTCCCTTTTTCATGGCCTCACACCACCGTCTTCGCTATCTTTTTTATGAGGGAGAGCTTTGGCGATTTCTTTTTCCAGCACAGGACCAGGTTCTGATAATACCGGGGCTTGAGCTGGATGGTGCCGAAGAGAGCGCCGGAATGTATTTTTTCCCAGACGTCGCGTATCACAAGGGAGATGCCCATATCCCACTCCACAAGCTCCAGAAGGGTGGAGAGCTGGTTTGTGAGAAACAGGTTTTTCGGGGCGAACTCCTCCCAGCCCTTTAGCTCGGTGAAAAGCTCCGCCGCGTTGCTCGTGTCGTCAAAGAGGATGAGCCGCTCCTCGGCCAGCATGTCCGGGGATATGGCCTCCCTGCCCAGGAGCCTGCTCTTCACGGAAGTGAGCACAATATATTCCACCGTCCTGAAGGGCGCCGCGTCGTATATCTCCGGGTCCACCTTGTTCTCCGGCAGCAGCGCTATGTCTATCTCCCCGGATTTAAGGCTTGCCAGCAGTATCTCCAGCCTGCTCTCGGTCCAGTTCAGGTCGATGTTCGTGCCCATGAGCTTTTGGGTCATCTCCGGGATAAAGCAGTAGCCATAGCCCGAGGCGATACCTATGCGTATGCTGTGCAGTCCGTGCTGTATCTCATAGATGGAGCGGTTGAGGGCCCGGAGATTGGCGATGAGGGGCTTTACATGGATGATGAGCTTCTCCCCCGTCTCCGACAGCCGCACCCCCTCCCGGGTGCGGACAAAAAGGGCGGAGCCCACCTCTTTTTCAAGGCTTTTTATAGCCTTGGACAGGGTGGGCTGGGTCACATGTATCTTTTCCGCCGCCCGGGTATAGTTACCGCAGCCGGCTATCTCATAAAAAAATTCAAGCTGGTTTATGGTCATATCTCGCAAGTCCTCCGGGGCCGCTTTAGCAATTTAGCTCATAATACCAGATGAAGAGGGTCCCACGCAACTGTTTTTTGTGCTTTCATCACGCCGAAGCACAAAAGGGCCGCAAAAGCCCGGTCCATCCCTGCCCGGGCCAGGCCAAAAGCAGCGGCGCGGACCCGAGCCGGGACAGGCGGCGTATACGACAGCCGGAGCTCCGCTTCGGGCTCCTCTGTCTCTCCGGTTCAGAACCATTTCCGCCGTCTTTTGCGGCGGCGGGGCTCTTCCTTGCAGTCGACAAGTATTATATCCGTGCCGATACGGGCGATGGAGGACCAGGGCAGAACATAGTCGTCCTCCCGGCCCAGGAGGCCGAAAAGCTTTGTTTTTCCCGGCGTTATGAGGGAGATGAAACGCCCCTCCCTGTCGTCAAATTCCCCGTCGCATACATAGCCCAGGCGAAAGCCCGTGTGTACGTCGATGACCTCCTTATAGCGCAGGTCAGAAAAATAGCATATCACGCCGCCGCTCCCCCTTTTTTCAGCTTCACTCCCTTTAGCCTATGCAGAAAAGACACGACATATGCGCAGCCGTGACGTGGAGAGCTGGACGCGGTCGGGGCTTGCGGCTATTCTCATATCTAATGCCCAATAGCTCTCCGCTCTCACGGCAACCGCCGGTGACAGCGGGTTTTTATAGTTTCGCGAAGTGAAACTATAAAAAAAGCAAAACAGCCCCCTCTTCGATGGAGCCGTTCCGAAGCCGCAGGGGCTGGGTGCCTCGTGTCCCGCGCTGACAATTCTCCCCGTCTCCCCAAATCAAAGCCCAGCGAAGCGGGTTTGATTTGGATAAGTAAGAAGGAGCCGACGGATATGGAGTGCCGGGCAAAAGCTCTCGGCTTCTGCCCGGCACGTAATATAGTCGGCTTCTTCTGACGCCGTCATGCTTTGTTTTCAGCGGCCTGCTGGCGTTCCAGGGCTTTGCGTTCGCAGTTGGCATAGTAGGAGTTGCCGAGCTCTTCAAACTTTTCCTTGGGCAGAAGGAGCTGGTCAAGTCCGGCGCGGGTGGCGGGGAGGATAGTTCCGTAAGCTCCGTAATCCCTGCCGGCCCGACGGGCCCAGGAGAGATATTCCTCCACCCGGTCCTGAAGGAAGGGGACAGGATACATCTCGCCTTCCCCGCAGAACAGCGTTGTATAGTTGCCGACGCCGAGCATGAGGTCGAACTGATCGAGTACGGCGTCGTAGTTGCCCTTGTAGGAGAAGAAGCCGCAGGTGGAGATGAGCACATGCCGTTGGTGGGATGTGTCGCAGCGGGTGATGTGCACGCCGTTGCCCTTACCGTCGTAGCGGTCACGCATCACGGGCTTGTTGATGGGCACCGTTCTGTCCAGAAAGCACTTGAGCTGGCCGGGCAGAGAGTAATAATACAGCGGGAAGCTCCAGACTATGAGCTCAGCGGCGAGATACTTTTCGATCGCCTCGCCCATGTCGTCCTTTTTAAAGCATTTGCCGGGCGTCCTCTTCCAGCAGTTGAGGCAGCCGAGACAGGGCTCAATGTTCATTTTCGCGATGGTGAGCTCCTGAAGCTCAAGCTCCCCCGTCTCCCCCAGGCCCTCTATAAACGCGCGGGTGATCCGGAGAGAGTTGCTGCGTTCCATGCGGGGACTGCCGTTGAGTATAAGAACTTTCATTTTTTCCTCCTATCAGTCTATTCACAGGTGTAATTTCCGGGGCGTTTTTCAAGCATTGCGGCGGCAGCTTCGGCCTTATCCTTGGTAGCGACTGTGTATATGCCCTGAATTTCTTCGGCCAGCAGGCCCACGGATACGCCGGAGTCGGCGGCGATGTTAATGCATTTTTTGCACATCTGAACGGCGATGGGTGGCTTGGAGGCAAGTTTTTCCGCATAGGCGAGGGTAACAGCCTCCAGCTCCTTCAGGGGCGCTACCCTCTCCACCAGGCCGATACGGAGAGCCTCGGCGGCGTCAATATCCTCGCAGGTCATGGCGAGAAGCTTAGTCATTCCCGGTCCTATAAGCTTTGTGAGCCGGGTGGTCCCGCCCATATCAGTGCTTATGCCCACATCCACCTCGCGGAGGGCGAATTTCGCGTTGTCCGCGGCCACACGTATATCACAGGCGGCGGCAAGCTCGATGGCCGTACCCATGCATGCGCCCTGGATCCCCACCACCACAGGCAGGTTGCACTCGCTCCAGAAGCGGTAGGCCCGCTGCCAGTGATACAGGCCGTATAGGCTGCGGCCGGGGCGGCCAATGACAGTCCTGGCATAGTTAAGGTCGATACCGGCGGAAAAATGCCTGCCGTCCGCGAGGACAGCGATCGCGCGAAGCTCCTGCCGCCCAACTATTTCCTTTTGCTGCAACTCGATCATGGCCTCGAAAAAAGGCGCGCTCATCGTGTTCAGCTTTTCCGGCCTGGACAGCCTTACTATCCCCACATGGCCCTCCTGTCGGAAGCTGAGATATGGTTCGTAGGACATAACATCTTCCTTTCAATAGTTCAATGGCCCCTGGGCCGCCGCGTGTCAGGCTCTCAGGCGGCGTATCTCGCCCGTAAGAGCCGGTACCAGCTCAAACAGGTCCCCTACAAGGCCGTAATCCGCGACCTTGAAGATCGGCGCAGACGGGTCCTTGTTTATCGCGATTATCGTGTCAGCGGCGCTCATGCCGATAAGGTGCTGTATGGCCCCTGAGATGCCGCAGGCGATATACACCCTTGGGCACACGGTCTTGCCGGTCTGGCCGACCTGGTGCACGGGAGATATCCAGCCCGCGTCCACTGCGGCCCGGGAAGCGCCGACACTGCCGCCGACAGCCTCCGCCAGGTCTGTGAGCAGGGCAAAGTTCTCCGGACCTTTCATGCCGCGGCCGCCTGAAACTATTATCTGGGCTTCGCTGAGATCGGCTCCGCCCGCGTCGCTCACCGGCAAAAGCTCCAGCAGCTTGAGCGCGGGCGAGGCCTCTTCCCCCGGATAGCTCTCCCGGATCACCGTCCCCCGGCGTTTAGGGTCCGGTATCGGTCTGCGGAACACGTTTGGACGCACAGTGCCCATCTGAGGTTTGAAATCGGGGCAGATATTTGTGGACATCAGGCTGCCTCCAAAGGCGGGCCTTGTCCACAGGACGAGCCTGCCCTGCGTGTCAAGGCTGGTACAGTCCGCAGTAAGGCCGGTCTTCAGGCGGCAGGCAAGCCGGGGAGCAAAGTCGCGGCCAAGGCCCGTGGCGCCGATCATCAGGACCTCGGGCAGATATTTTTTCACAAGGCTGTACATCGCCCGCGTATAGGCCTCAGTCGTTTTCTGGCTGAAGGCCCCGTCCTCCATTATTATGACGGTATCCGCGCCGCAGCTTATCGCCTCGGCGCTGGCGCGCTCCGCGTCCGGGTCAAGGATCACGCCGACTAACTGCTCGCCAAGCCTGTCGGCAAGCTTTCTTGCTTCGCCCAGCAGTTCCGCGCCTACGCAGCGCAGGCTGCCGTTTTCCGTCTCTAAAAAGACCCAAACATTTTTATGCTCATTCATTCGATCCACCCCGCAGAAAAGGAATGCCGGCCTCGTCCATCGCGTCCAGGAGCCGCCGGGCGGTCTCGGCCGCAGACTGGCCGCTGATGTATGAAGTGTGCTTAGAACGCGCGGGCGTAAAGGTTTTATGGACCTTGGTAGGCGAGCCGCTCAAGCCGACGCAGCCGAGGTCAAGCCCCGGCAGGCTGTCGGCGGTCATCAGTTCCGGCTCCATCCGGTTGGCCTGGAGCTTTCGCATGACATTGGGCAGCCTTGGCTCGTTTATAGACTTGGTAACGGTTATCAGCGCGGGGAGCTTTACCCGCAGCAGCGCATGATCGCTCTCCCGCTCCTGCCGCGCCGTCATATAGCCGTCCTGTATCTTTAGGCCGCACACGCACGTGATCTGAGGCAGGGAGAGCTGTTCCGCCAGCATGGGGCCGACCTGCGCGGTGTCGCCGTCTATGGCCTGCCGGCCGCATATTATCAGGTCAAAGCCGCCCAAAGCGAGGGCCGCCTGGGCCAGCACATAGCTTGTCGCATAGGTGTCGGCGCCGCCGAAGCGCCGGTCGCTCAGCAGGACCATGCGGTCCGCGCCCAGAGAGTAGCACTCGCGCAGTGCCTCTGCGGCCTGGGGAGGGCCCATTGTGACGGCGGTCACGGTCCCGCCCCAGGTCTCGCGCAGGCAGACCGCGGCCTCAAGCGCGTTCTTGTCAAAAGGGTTTACGATGGAAGGCACGCCGGAGCGGACCAGGGTGTTTGTATCGGGGTCCATGTGTATCTCACATGTGTCCGGGACCTGCTTCACGCATACAAGGATATTCATATCTCCTGTCTCCTCAGCCGAGCAGGGTCTTGCCTATGACCTGCCGCTGGACCTGGTTCGTGCCTTCAAAAATGCTGAAGATCCTGACGTCCCGAAGGAGCTTCTCTATGGGATACTCCCTGCTGTAGCCATAACCGGCATAGACTTGCAGGGCCATGTTCACCGCCTCGAAGCACATTTCTGAGCCGAAGGCCTTGAGCGAGTTGCCCAGGGTGCCTATGGGAATGCCCGCGTCTGTCATCTGGGCGCCGTAGATCGCCATGGCGCGGGAGGCCTGTATACGCATTTCTATATCGGCTATCATGAACTGTATGCCCTGAAGCTTGGCTATCGGGCCATTTTTGAAGCGGCGCTCCCTGGCATAGTCTATCGCCAGATCCAAAGCCCGCTGGGCCACGCCTATCGCCCCGGCGACGCTGACCGGGCGCTTCCCCTCCAGAAAGTCCATCGTGTCGAAAAAGCCTCTGCCTTCCTGCCCGATGAGCCGCTCATCCGGGACGAAGACATCTTCCATAACAAAGTCCGCGGTGTCGGAAAGGCGAATGCCCAGCTTGTCCTCGTGCTTGCCCACGCTGACGCCGGCGTCGCTCTTCTCGACCAGGAAAAGGCTCATGCCGCGATATCCGGCCTCCGGGTCGGTCACGGCCAGGACCACGCAGGCGGAGCAGACGGTGGCGTTGGTTATAAAGCACTTTACCCCATTGAGCACATAGCCCCCGTGGACCTTATTGGCGGTGGTCCTCGTGCTGCCCACGTCAGAGCCGCTTTGGGGCTCGGTTATGGCCATGGATATGCCTTCCCCGGCCAGAAGCCTGGCACAGGCCTTCTGTTTCTGCTCCTCCGTACCGCCGCGCAGGATCGGAGAGAGGCCGAAAGCATAGGAGTTATTGGAGATGGTAAAGCCCGCGTCGTGCTTGGCGAGCTCCTCGCTGATACAGAACCGGGTCACGGCGTTTAGACCCAGGCCGCCGTATTTTACGGGCACGTCCATGCCGTACAGGCCCATTTCCCCCCATAATTTCTGAAGCTGGACGGGAAACTCGCCCTTTTCATCATATTCCCGTACCAGCGGGTCCAGTTTTCGCTCGGCAAATTCCCTGACCATGGACACGATATCCTTTTGCTCGGCAGTCATGCCGAGGTAATAGCCAAACTTGCTCATATCTTCCCCTCGCTTCCGCTCTGTTTTTGTTTAGCTTGATTACATTTTAACGATTGGTCCCGGCATAAACAAGGTCACAACAGACAACATTGACCGGGTTCTGTCAGGCCCCTGTTGTGCAGAGATAACAAAGAAAAATGGCGGCGGAGAGGCATTTTCAGGGGGGACCGGGAGGGAGAAAGGGCTTTTCCTCCAAGCTGAAGACAGCGCTCCCCCCGCTTTCTCGGGAGGAGCGCTGTCTTTTATGGGCCGGCTTATTCCTGAAGAAAAACCTGCAATTCCTGGGCGGAGCAGCTCTCGCCATAGGGCTTTTCCCATTGGGGGATCTTGCCGATGATCTCGAGTATTTTGAAAGACACCATCAGCCTCAGCCTTATATCCGGGTCGTCAAGGTTGAGAGCGAGAAGATCTTGTATTTTCTGGATACGGTAGATCACGCTGTTTCTGTGCATATGTATATATTTCGCTGTGAGAGATATATTGCGTTCGGAGCACAGATAGTAGTAAAGCAGCTTTATGTTGCTGCATGAGCCGCTGTTATCGTCGATAAGGCGGTCCAGATAGCGGGTGTAGGCATCTTGCAGCGGCATTACTGGGTCATAGTTTCGCAGCATATCCTCCAGATAGTATCTGGAATAGAAGAAGGCCCGGATGTCGCGCTCACGCTGCCTGCCGATATCCGCGGCGGACAAGGCCTGCTGATATGCAACGGAGAACTTGGACGCGTCTGTGAAAAGGAGGCTAACTCCAATATATGACCTGTTCTGGCGCAGCGTGGTGAGGAGCAGATTCCAATCGTCGGAAAATGAAGACTGTGTTTTTATATCCGCCGAGCCCCAGTCCTGGAACAGGATAAGGATCATGTTGCTGTACTGAAAGACCCCGTAGTTTGGAATGGGACAGTGGGCGTTCAGTTGGTTTGCTATCTGGGATACCTTTATCATGCTCACGTTTTCCGACTGGACAAGGCCGACGCGGAAATTACACTGATATGGAATGCGGAGCTGAGCACAGCGGTCGCGGAAATACTCGGGCGTGTTTTGCTTTGGATGGATCAGGTCGTCTAAAAGCTGCTGCTGCGAGCCCAGCATACCCGCCTCGTATATGCCGTTCACCTTATAATAGGTGTCCAGCTCCTGAGTGATACAGGTGAACAGGGCAATATCCCGCTCAGTCGGTTCGCCGCGAAGAAAGTAGCAGCCTATAAACGAGAAGGCGGCCCCATTGCTTCTGTAGCTTTTTACAAGGAATGGCAGATGGCAGATCGTCTTTTCCCGCTCATACAGGATGGGTCGGAAGTATTTCCGCTCATCGTCATAGTAGCCGTAGGCCGCCATCAGGTCCAGGTCCTCCCGGCTGTAGTAGCCCCGCTGAAGAAGCTCGTTCAGATACTCGCTTGAGTCCGCCGTCCTCTTCGTTGAACAGACTATATTGTAGGCGGAGTCGGTGATGACGAGGAGGCAGTCGGGAAAGGTCTGCCGGGCTATTTCAAAAAAAGGCTCATAGCCCTGCCGGCTGAGGGAGGCCTCCTTGATAGAATACTCAAAGGTGTGAAAGTCGGAGAAAAGGGAGATGAGGCGGTTTATCACCTGGTTCAGGTCGCTGTCCTCGCCCAGCATGACCCCGTGAAGAGCGTGGCTGCACCGGATCTGCTGGGGCCTGGCTTTAAACACGAAGCAGTGGTCCTCAAAAAGGCTTTTTTTGAGCCTGGGTAGCACCCGCGGCGTACAAACATAGAGCGTATCCGGGTCGAGCGCTTCTGTGGGCTGGGTCAAAATCTGCACGCCCGAGAAGGAAAACTTCTTTTCGTCGGTTTCAATGAGCTGAGCATCGTAATCCAGCAAATTTTCAACTATCAGGCTTAATGAAAGGTTCATGATACTCACTCCTGCCCGCCGGGTCTGTACCGCGGCTTGATTTTCGTCTGTCCGCCCGGAGGGAGACGGCGGTCTCCCTCCGGGCGTCTGCTGTCTTATACGTCAAACTCCGCGAGAATGGCTTCGCGGTCCTGGTCAAGAGCGTGGCAGGGCTGGTAACTGTCAACAACGCCCTGGCTTTCAAAATACAGGGGGAACTGGTTCATATAGATGGTCTTTCCGGAGGCGCCCTCGCCGTCAAAGGTCTTCTCAACAAGATAGCCATTGGCGAGGTTGTGCTCTATCTGCTCGGGAATGGTGTACTTGTCGGAGAACTTGCCCAGCACCACGCAGGGGACGTCTCCGGCACGGAGCTTGGCCACGAGCTCATCTGAATCCAGCTTCGCGGCGCTTTCTATGCAGCGGTCGGCAAGGAGCTTGCAGTATTCATGGTTATTGATAGCGGGTCTGGTATTGACACGCTCGTCGTCGTGGAGATCCATGATATCGAAGGCCTCGCAGAAGCAGTCCCACTTCTTTTCATATTCATTTACAAAGAGCTGCACATATTTACCGTCCTTGGTCAGATAGGCCTGGGACATGGGGCTCTGGGTGCCGCGGTTGCGGGGCCAGGGATCGTAATACTGGGTGCCGAGGGAGCAGCAGGCGGAGACCCAGCCTCCCACACCGTAAAGGGAGGTCATAACATAGTCGCCCTTGCCGGTCCGCTCCCGGTTGTAAAGGGCGGTAAGTATGCCGATATCCATGAAGCCGCCGGTGGTAAAGTCGCCCATGCCGGTAACGGGACAGGTTATGGCCCCTTCATACATAAGGTTATCTGAAAGAAGACCGTTTATGCCGAAGAACGAGACCGCGTCGAGCCCGGGCAGAGAGCTCATGGGGCCCTCTTTGCCCCAGCCGGTGACATGGGCCATGATGAGCCTGGGATACAGATCCTTGATAGAGTCGTAATCCAACTTCATCTTTTCAAGGGCCTTGCCCCGGGTGCTGGTGAGGAAAATGTCGGCCTTGGCAAGCAGCTTATGAAAGACGGCCATATCCTCCGGCTTCTTCAGGTCAAGGGAGATGCATTCCTTTCCGCCATTGCTCAGGTCATGGATGGGGTTTTCATTTTCGGTATACGGCACGCGGCAGGTGCGCGCAAAATACCGTACAGAGTCGCCCATGGGCGGCACCTCGACCTTTATCACCCTGGCCCCCTGGGAGCCGAGGTAACGGCCCGCGCTTGTGGCCGCCCAGTACGAGGTGAGTTCAACAACAAGGATCCCTTCAAGCGGTTTGTTCATTTTTTTACCTCCTGTGATGCAGCTTTCCGCCATTATTGCGCCGCGGGAAGCGGGTCCCTCCCGGCCGCAAGGCCTGTCTGCAAATTAACAATTACATTTTACAAAACTGTCCCTGGTAAAAAAAGGTTACTTACTACGAAAACTCTTTTCAATTCAAAGCCGCTTTTGTGCAGAAATGTCTATTTGGACCAAAATTTGTACAATTACTCTCAAATTTGTCGAGTCCTGTATGATAACTACAAAAAAGCTTTGTAGGACCAGCCCATAACTGTGTAGAAATACCCAGGGCTTTTCTGGCAGATTGACCATGCGAAAGTGAACGGGGCATGTCAAAATGTAAACGTTAAAAGCCAGACAAACACTCTATAAAAAGTGCTTTGCACGGAACGGGAGGCAGATATGAGCGGCACATTGGAATATGTGGCATCCTGCCGCAATTTTGGGGAACTGATCGACGAGCCTGTCGCCAGGTGCCCGGAGCGGGAGGCCTTGATATTTGAGGGCTGGAGAATAAGCTATGGCGAGCTGGGTTCGCTTATCAGCAAGATGGCGCATTTCCTGGAGGCCTCGGGCGTCGGGCCGGGCAGCCGGGTGGCGATCATATCCAGAAACTGCCCGGAATGGCTGGTGGCGGAGTTTGCCCTGTACAAGTTAGGGGCGGCGGTAGTGAAGATAAACTGGCGGCTGATGCCGGCGGAGATCCGCAAAATGCTCGTCCGCAACCGTGTGGAGCTGGCCTTTTACAAGCCGGAGAAGGAGGCCTGGGGCAGCGAGCTGGCCAAGGCCTGTCCGGATATCCGGTTTATCGGCCTTGAGCCCGTAAACGGACGCTCAATGCTGTATAAGCTGCTCGAGGGGCAGCCTGACTCCCCTGTTGAGGCGCGGGTCGGCAGGGACAGCGCCGCCTGCCACCTGCACACCAGCGGCACCACGGGAGAGCCCAAATGCGTTGTGTATACCCACGGCAACATGCTGGACGAGATACACAGCATGCTTCAGATCTATCCCTATCCCGACGGTCAGCGCTACCAGTATATCGCCCAGTTGTTCCACTCTGCCGCCATCGGCGCCCATCTCTCCCTGGCCACCGGGGGGACCATGGTGGTCAAGGCGCAATTTGCCCTTGAGGATTACATGAAGACCCTGGTGGAGGAACGGATAGAGGCGATAAGCGTTGTTCCCACCGTCTTGAAATGGATCCTGGACGAGACGGACAAAAAGCACTATGACCTGTCCCGGCTTAAAACCGTCAATTACTCCACCTGTCCTATCCCTCCGGTGCTTCTGCGCCGGGCCATGGACAAGCTTGATTGCCGTTTCTACCAGTCATACGGCATGACAGAGATGGGCAGCACCGTCACGGCGCTGCTCCCGGAGGACCATTTCGATCAGGGCGGGATACATCTCGGCTCTGTCGGGCGGCCCATTGCCGGCGCACAGGTAAAGATCGTCGGCCCGGACGGAGAGGACTGCCCTGTCCGGACCACCGGAGAGATATATGTGAAGGGCCCCGGCCGTATGCTGGGTTATTTGGATTCCCCGGAGGCCATGGCGGCCTGTATTGTCAAGGGCTGGTACCGTACAAGGGACATGGGCTGGCTTGACGAGCAGGGGTATCTCTTCCTTGACGGACGCGCGGACGACCTTATCATATCTGGGGGAGAGAACATATATCCCGGGGAAATACTGAACGTTATCATGCGCCTTTGCGATGACGTGGCGGAGGCGGCCGTGTACGGCGTGCCCGACGAGACCTGGGGCGAGCATGTAAAGGCCAGCGTGGTGCTTATGC
>DBGBEC010000153.1:0-3939 GCA_048477415.1 Candidatus Limivicinus sp.
TAATGACAGGAGGCGCGGCATGAAGGATGAACGAAACGGTACGATCCTCGAAATGCGGGGCATAGTCAAGGAATTCAGCGGCGTGCGCGTCCTGAACGGCGTTGATCTCCGGCTCAAGCGGGGAAGCGTACACGCGCTGATGGGCGAAAACGGCGCGGGCAAGTCCACGCTCATGAAAATACTCTGCGGGATATACACCAGCACTTCCGGCGAGATAATCGTCAATGGCCGGCCGGTGGAGATAAATTCTCCTTCCGACGCCAAAAGTCTCGGCGTGGCCATGATACATCAGGAGCTCTCCGCCTTCCGCGCGCTGACAGTTTCAGCGAACATGTTCATGAACAGGGAGTTTTTAAGGGGCCCGGTCATCGACGAGGCGAAAATGAACGCGGAGACGGAGCGGGTGCTGAGAGACCTGGGGATCGACGTGAAGCCCAGGGCGCGGATGGAGAGCCTGAGCGTGGCGGAGACCCAGCTCGTAGAGATAGCCAAGGCGGTGTCAACCGACGCGGACATAATCATCATGGACGAGCCCAGCTCCGCGCTTACAGAGCGGGAGGTGGAGAACCTGTATAAAACGGTGCGGGATCTGCGCTCCCGGGGAAAATCCATCATATACATCTCCCACAAGATAGAGGAGATATTCACCATCGCCGACGAGATAACCGTGCTGCGCGACGGCTGCTTTGTGGGACACGACAGCATAGAGGCCTTTGACAAGGACAAGCTCATAGCCATGATGGTGGGCCGCAGCCTGTCACAGCAGCTCCACAAGACCCGCCGCGAGCCGGGCAGGGTGCTGCTGAGGGTGGAGGGACTGAGCCGGGCGGCCAAGTTTGAGGACATATCCTTTGAACTGCGCTCCGGAGAGGTCCTGGGCTTCGCGGGCCTGATAGGCGCGGGCCGGACCGAGCTTGTGGAGACCATCTTCGGCCTGGCGAAGAAGAGCGGCGGACGCCTGTATATAGAAGACCGGCAGGTGGAGATAAACAAGCCCAGCGACGCCATACGAAACGGCATAGCCTTCGTATCCGAGGACAGAAAGAATGTGGGGCTGAACCTTGTTGGCAGCGTCAAGGAGAATATCACCCTTGCCAATCTGCGGGAATACTGCCGCCTGGGCGTGATAAAGCGCCGGGAGGAAAACGCCGCCAGCGACAGCCATGCCAGGCGCCTGGCTGTGAAGGCGAACAGCCGGGACACGCTGACGATGTATCTCTCCGGCGGCAACCAGCAGAAGGTGATCCTGGCCCGGTGGATGTCCACCGCACCGAAGATATTGATACTGGACGAGCCCACCAAGGGCATAGACGTAGGCGCCAAGGCCGAAATATACAAGCTTATAGACGAGTTTACAGCCGCGGGCAACTGCGTGATCATGGTCTCCTCGGAAATGCCGGAGGTGCTGGGCATGAGCGACAGGATAGCGGTGATGCACGAGGGTCGGATAAGCGCCATTTTTGACCGGGAAGAGGCTTCCCAGGAAAAAATACTCGCGGCGGCGGCCGGTATATGAGGGAGATATAAGATATGAAAAAAAGAAGCGTTGTTCTGGATCATCTGGTGAAATACCGTGTTTTTGTGATATTCGCCGTGATGTTCATTATCATGGCCCTCTCCTCTGACTTCTTCCTCACAAAGGCGAACCTTCTGAACATGCTGCGCCAGTTGTCCATAAACGGTATCCTGGCCGTCGGCATGACCTTTGTGCTCATAACCGGCGGGATAGATCTGTCTGTGGGCTCGGTGCTCACCTTTTCCGCCATGGTGGGCTGCTCTTTCATCCAGAAGGACAGCCCGTATCCCGTGATAATGGCTGTGGGCATATCGGTGGCCATAGGCCTGGCGATAGGTCTTGCGAACGGCCTTGTTGTGGCTCTGGGAAAGGTGCCCGCCTTTATCGTCACGCTGGGCAGCCAGCTTATGGCCTCGGGCGCGGCTCTGCTGCTGCGCAACGGCTCCCCCATCCCGGGGCTGAAGGATGAGTACAACGTTATAGGCGCGGGGACCCTTTTGGGGATACCCCTGCCCATATACATCTTCTTCGCGATAATGCTGCTGGGCGGCTTCATCCTCCGAAGGACCTCCTTCGGCCGCCATACCTACGCCGTGGGCGGGAACCCGCTGGCGGCCCGGGCCTGCGGCATAAACGACAGGGCGGTCACGGTGTGGGTCTATGTTATCTCGGGCCTCTGCGCCGCCGTGGCGGGCATCGTCCTCTCGGCCCGGGTGCGCACGGCCACGCCCATTGCCGGCAGCGGCTATGAGCTGGACGCCATTGCGGCGGCGGTCCTGGGCGGCACCAGCCTTACCGGCGGCATAGGCAATATGTGGGGCACCCTGGCAGGAGTGCTTATAATAGGCCTGCTCAATAACGGAATGGATCTGCTGAACATCCAGTCGTATATACAGGATATAATCCAGGGCTTCATAATCGTGGCTGCGGTATACATCGATGTAAACACCAACAAAGTTAGAGACTAAGCTGTTGAATACAGACGCCGACACCCGGCCGCCTGTGTTTTAATAAGAAAAAACGAAAAAAACAAACAGAAAGGACGTAAAAAAATGAAAAAAGTTCTCGCACTGCTTATGGCCGCTTGCATGCTCCTGGCCCTCTGCGCCTGCGGCGGTTCCCCCGCCGCCGATGAGGCCCCCGCTGAAAGCCCCGCCGATGTACCGGCGGAAGGCCCCGATTACTCCAAAATGACCATTGCCTGGAGCCCGGCAAACCTCTCAAACGAGCTTCAGGTCACGCTGACAGACAACATCAAGGCTTCTGTTGAAGCGCTGGGCGCTGAATACCTCAGCGCCGATCCCCAGGGCGATCCTGTCACCCAGGTGGAGCAGGTGGAAAACTACATCTCCCGGGGCGTTGATATGATCCTTATGAGCCCCAACGACGCCTCGGCCTGCGGCATCGCGCTCCAGGAGGCCGTTGCGGCGGAGATACCCATGATAATCGTCAACTGCAAGATGGACGACATGAACGGCGCCCTGTGCTATGTGGGCTGCGACGATCTGAGCGCCGGCGAGATACTGATGGAGTATGCCGCGAATATGCTGGAGGGCAAGGGCAGCATCGGCATTCTCCGTGGCCCCGACGGCCTTGACGCCGCCATAAAGCGCACCACCGGCATAGACAATGTGCTGGCAAATTATCCCGATATCCAGGTCTTCTCCTCCCAGGCGGCCAACTGGAAGACCGCAGAGGCCATGTCCATCACGGAAAACTGGCTCCAGTCCACCGAGCTCAACGCTGTGGTGTGCGAGAATGACGAGATGGCCGTGGGCGCCGTGGAGGCCATAAAGGGCCAGGGCAAGAGCTGTGACGAGGTGTTGGTATTCGGCATAGACGGCATACCCAGCGCCTATGAGTCTATAAACAGCGGAGAGATGAAGGCCACCCTGCTTCAGGACGCGAAGGCCATTGCGGATAAGACCGTCGAGGTCATGCAGCTCTATTTTGAGACCGGCAGCGTTGAGGCTGAATACATCATCCCCTGGGTCGTCGTGGACAGCAGCAATATATCCGAGTTTTACGCCGGGTAATGGAACTTGTTTGAACGGGCCGCAAGGCCCGCTCAAACGTATCGAGCTGAGAGGAGCGCAATATGAGAGCATTGGTTGTTGAAAGTCCCGGCACGCTGAAGGTGAGTGAGCTGGCGGAGCCGCCCATGGGCGACTATGAGGCCCGCTGCGAGATGCTTTACGGGGCCACCTGCACGGCCACGGACCTTGCGGTGATAGATGGCCGCGTGGGCTGGACAGAGCTGGAATACCCGGTCATCCTGGGCCACGAGACTGTGGGCCGGGTGACAGAGGTGGGCAAAAAGGTAAGAAATTTCAGGGTGGGAGATCTTATCGCCCGGGTATATACCCGGCCGACTGACGGAGTGGGGCTCGCCTGGGGAGGCATGGCTGAATACGGCCTGGCGC
>DBGBEC010000154.1:0-1760 GCA_048477415.1 Candidatus Limivicinus sp.
GCCCAGAGCCAGGCGGATCCTAACGATGGGCAGAATAAAGGTGAGCAAAAGGGCCAGATAGGCCAGTATGATAGTCTTTTTCACGGTGATCCCTCCGTTTATCCCTTGACTGGGCCAGTAAATGAGTATAAAATCAGAGCAGCCGGGCTCTGTGGGGCGCTCCCAACCCCGGGGAGCTTGGCCTGTTAAAAAAAGTCTGCCCCGAGCGTTTGTCCGGGAAGAGGCGAGCGCTGCACCCGGTCAAAGGGGCCGTCGGCCCCGGGCCGCGCGGGAGAGAGCTGACGGCGGCCGGGCTCAGACGGGGCCCGAAAACCGCCCGAACTTGTACGCCCTCATGCTCAGGGGCGGCCTGGACCACCCGGGCAAAGCTCCGGGCTCAGGCCCCGCGCTTTGGGCCTCGGCTACTCTAATGTTATTGAAACGGAAGTTGATTTATGCAGAACAGTCAAAACAAATGCCTTGAGATATGCTGCTATGTCTGCGGTGCGGGGGCCTTTGGGGTCTTTCTCCGCTGGCTTCAGGATCAGATGGCCTTCAACGAGGCCGGCCTTGCGGAGAAGAGCGTTTTTCATGTGCTGGTGCCCGCGTTCATACTGGCCATGGCTCTGGTGTTTCTTCGCTTTGTAGACAGGGCCAGAAACGCCCGTTTCTACCTGCCGGAGGATGTCTCCCAGGGGCTGGAGAACAGCGGAAAGCTGTTCACAGCCTTCCGCTATGTGGCGGGGGGCCTGATGTGCCTGGGGGCGCTGGTGCTTTTCGTATCCTGCGAGGCGGATAAAAACTCGGTGCTGATACGGGTCCTGGCGCTGACGGGGCTGCTTTCGGGCTTGGCCTATCCGCTGCTCCTGGCGGAGGTGAACAAGCCTGAGCGCCGCCAGGGTCTGCTGTGCCTGCTGTCTGTGGCGCCGGTGCTGATGTTCGCGGTGTGGCTCGTCGTCAGTTATAAGATGAACGACATCAACAGCGTGGTCTGGTCCTATTTTATGGAGATGCTGGCCGTTATCGTGGCCATGCTGGCTTTTTTCTACATTGCCGGCTTCTTCTTCGGCGTGCCCAGCCCCTGGCGCAGCATGTTCTTCTCCATGGCGGGGGCGGCGCTCTGCGTCATGGCCCTGGCGGATGAGAGGTATCTGGGCATGCACATGATGTTTATGGCCACGGCGGTCATGCTGGCCATGTATAACTGGATAATGTTCAAAAATCTGCTCCAGGGCAAGCCGCAGCCGAAGGTCCAGCCAGAGGACGGCTTCGAGCGGCTGAACTACGCCCCGGCTTACCAGGAGGACTGGGAGGCCCCGTCCCTCCAGGAGGAGCCCTGGCCGGAGCCCCTGTCTGAGGATTGGCCCGAAGACTGGGAATAAGGACCGCGCTCCACGCCATCAATACGACAGCCCCCCTGCCTGTCATACCAGACCAGGCAGGGGGGCCGTCAGCTTTTACAAAAAACAGCTCCCAAAACCGGGCGCGGGCCGCTCTCTCAAGCCCCCGCACCTCCGCCGCCAGCGGCGGCTTTGTGGGAAAATATCCAGTTTTGCGTAATGCCGCGCTCTCAGAGTATTCAGAACAGATGCTTTAAAGCTGGGTATAGTTGAATATATTTCTGATACCCCTGGTCATACAGCACCTTCAGAGCCGGGTTCGGAAGCAGCGTCCTTCTGCTGCCGCTGAAATCGGGGATCTTGTCTCTGCTGAGTATTTTTGCGGAGACGGCACCCGTTATCGCCGCGCCTAATGCCCCAATGTCAGGCATGGAGTTGATC
>DBGBEC010000155.1:0-7274 GCA_048477415.1 Candidatus Limivicinus sp.
CTGCTTCTCCGCCCGCTTTTTTCCTATCTTGGCAGCCAGGCGGACTATCGCGATCGTCAGAGCCACAACGAACACAAGGGGTGCGATGAGCTGGGGCTCGCCGTCCAAAATTCCGGGCAGCACTAAAAGCACCACCACTACCAAGGACACGAGCTCTTTATTGTCCCAGCCCTTTTTATTTTTCATTTAAAGTCCCCCTTATCCTTCCGGCTGTTCCGGGTCCTCCTGGGCCTCTTCCTCCTCGGTCTCCCGCTGGGTCTTCTCCATGGATATGACCCGGCTGCCCTCTGTAAGGCGCATTACGCGGACGCCCTGGGTGGCTCTGCCAAGGAGGGATATGCCCTCCACGGCCATGCGGATGATGGTGCCCTCGTCGGTTATGACAAGGATATCCTCGTCTCCGTTCACTATCTTCACATCCGAGACCCGTCCGGTCTTCTCGGTGATGTTATAGTTTTTTATGCCAAGGCCGCCTCTGCCGTGGACGCTGTATTCCTCAAGAGCGCTGCGCTTGCCATAGCCCTTTTCCGTTATGCTGAGGAGGGCCCGGCCCTCTCCTGCGCTGCCCGCGCCCACCACATAGTCTCCCGGGCGGAGCCTTATGCCTCTGACGCCCACGGCTATCCTGCCCATGGGCCTCACGTCCTTCTCGCTGAAGCACACGGCCATGCCGAGGCTGGTGGCGATAAGGATATTCTCGTCTCCGCCGGTGGCGAAAACAGAGATGAGCTCGTCCCCCTCGTCCAGGTTCAGGGCCCGGATACCGTTGGAGCGGATGTTTTTAAGGGCGGTCTGGCTCATGCGCTTGACAGTGCCGTTCCGGGTGACGAAGAAGAGGAAGCTGTCCTCGTCCAGGCCCCGTCCCTTTATCATGGCGCTTATCTTCTCGCCGTTTTCTATCTGGATGATGTTTATTATGTTGCTGCCCCGGGCGTTTCTCCCGGCCTCGGGGATGTTGTAGCCCTTCTTCACGAAGACCCGGCCCTTGCTGGTGAAGAAGAGGATGCTGTCGTGAGTGGAGGCGGTGAACACAGTGCTCACATAGTCCTCGTCCTTGGTGGCCATGGCTCGTATGCCCTTGCCCCCGCGGCCCTGGGCCCTATACTCGCTGACGGGCAGGCGCTTTATATATCCGCCGTGGGTCAGGGTAAAGACGCACTCCTCCTCCTGGATAAGGTCCTCAATGTCTATCTCGTCCGCCACGTCCTGTATCTCGGTGACGCGCTTGTCGCCGTATTTGTCCCTTATGGCGGTGAGCTCATCCTTCAAAACGCCCTTTATGAGCTCCGGGTCCCCGAGAAGGGCCTCGAAATAGCTTATTCGCTCCTCTAAGTCCTTATACTCCGCCTCCAACTTCTCCCGGTTCAGGCCCTGGAGGGAGATCAGGCGCATGTCGCAAATGGCCTGGGCCTGGACCTCGGAGAGGCTGAAGCGCTCCATAAGCCGCTGTCTTGCGTCGTCATAGCTGCTGCGGATGATGTTTATTACCTCATCTATATTGTCCTGGGCGATGAGCAGACCTTCCAAAAGATGGGCCCGCTCCCGGGCCTTTTTCAGGTCGAATTTCGTGCGCCGGACGATCAGTTCCTCCTGGAAGTTCAGATACTCCTCTAAGATGTGCCGGAGAGAGAGGATCTTGGGCTGGCTCTGATTGTTCACAAGGGCCAGCATGTTTATTGAGAAGCTGGACTGGAGAGAGGTCTGGGCGAAGAGCCGGTTCAGCACCACCTGGGGATTCGCGTCGCGCTTGAGCTCTATCACGATGCGCATGCCGCTTCTGTCCGTCTCGTCGCGAAGATCGGATATGCCCTCAAGGCGCTTGTCATGGACCTGGTCGGCGATGGTCTTTATAAGCTGGCGCTTATTGACCTGATAGGGCAGCTCCGTGACGATTATCCTGGTCCTGTTCTGGCCATATTCCTCAAACTCTGTCCGGGCCCGGACCACCACGCGGCCGCGGCCGGTGGCATAGGCCTGGCGTATGCCGCTCCTGCCCATGATTATGCCCTTGGTGGGAAAATCCGGGCCGCTTATGTGCTGCATAAGCTCGCTCAGCTCCGCCTCCGGATTATCAAGGAGGCAGACACAGGCGTTTATGACCTCTGTAAGGTTGTGGGGTGGGATATTGGTGGCCATGCCCACGGCGATACCGCTGGAGCCGTTTACAAGCAGGTTCGGGAAACGGGAGGGCAGGACCCGGGGCTCCTTCCGGCTCTCGTCAAAGTTCGGGTCCCAGTCCACGGTGTCCTTGCCGATGTCCCGGAGCATTTCATCGGATATCTTTGAGAGCCGGGCCTCGGTGTACCTGTAGGCCGCAGGAGGGTCCCCGTCCACAGATCCGAAGTTGCCGTGGCCGTCCACCAGCATATAGCGCATGGAGAAATCCTGGGCAAGCCTTACCATGGCGTCGTATACGGAGCCGTCGCCGTGGGGGTGATAGCGGCCCAGCACGTCGCCCACGCAGGTGGCGGATTTTTTAAAGGGCTTGTCGCTGGTGAGCCCGTCCTCGTACAGAGCATAGAGTATCCTCCGGTGGACGGGCTTCAGCCCGTCGCGCACGTCCGGCAGGGCCCTGCCCACGATGACGGACATGGCATAGTCGATATAGCTGGTCTGCATTTCGCTCACCAGCTCTGATTCCGTTATAAGCTGATTGGGAAAAGCGATATCCTCTGGCTTATAATCTCTTTTATGTGCCATTTGGTTTCGCCTCCTTAAATATCAAGATTTACCACATATCTGGCGTTTTCCTCTATCCACTCCCGGCGGGGCTCCACCTCTTCGCCCATGAGCACGGTGAAGACCTGGTCGGCGCTTATGGCGTCTTTCAGGGTTATGCGGCGAAGGGTCCTCTTCTCCGGATCCATGGTGGTGTCCCAAAGCTCGTGGGCGTCCATCTCGCCCAGGCCCTTGAATCGGTTTATCTCAACCTTGGCGTTGGGGTTGTCGGCCCGGAGCTCGCCGCTTATCCTGTCCCGCTCCTCGTCGGAATAGGCCACCCGCTGGGTCTTGCCCCGGCTGAGCTTATAGAGGGGGGGCACCGCGGAATAGACATAGCCGTGCTCTATGAGCGGGCGCATATAGCGGAAGAAGAAGGTCAGCAGCAGGGTGCGGATATGCGAGCCGTCCACGTCCGCGTCCGCCATGATTATTATCTTGTGATAGCGGAGCTTTTCGATGTTGAACTCCTCGCCGATACCGGCGCCCAGGGCGGCGATAAGGGGATAGAGCTTGTCATTTCCGTATATTTTGTCTGCCCGGGCCTTTTCCACGTTGAGCATCTTTCCCCACATGGCGAGGATGGCCTGGAAGCGGCTGTCCCGGCCCTGGATGGCGGAGCCCGCGGCGGAATCGCCCTCGACGATATATATCTCACAGAGTGAGGGATCCCTCTCGTTGCAGTCCTGGAGCTTGTCGGGCATCTGGCCGCTTTCAAGGCCGGTCTTCCGGCGGACGGATTCCCTGGCCTTTCTGGCCGCCTCCCGGGCCCGGTTTGCCATCATGGCCTTTTCAAGTATGGCCTTGGCCGCGGCGGGGTGCTCCTCGAAGTATATGGTGAGCTGCTCGGATACTATGCTGTCCACCATGGTGCGGATATAGGCGTTGCCCAGCTTCTGCTTGGTCTGGCCCTCAAACTGGGCCTCGGGCAGCTTCACGGAGATGACCGCGGCGATACCCTCGCGCACGTCCTCGCCGGAGACCTTATCGTCGCCTTTTATGATGTTGTTTTTCACGCCGTAGGCGTTTATCACCCGGGTGAGGGCGGCCTTGAAGCCTGTCTCGTGCATGCCTCCCTCCGGGGTGTGGATGTCGTTGGCGAAGGATACCAGGGTCTCGCTATAGCCGTCGTTATACTGAAGGGCTATCTCGCCCACCGCGTCGTCCCGTGCGCCGCTGAGATATATCACGTCCTCGTGGATGGGGCTTTTGTGCTTGTTCAGGAATCTTACATATTCCCTTATGCCGCCCTCATAGCACATGCTCTCCTGCCGCTCCTGGCCGGGGCGCTGGTCGGAGATGCTTATGGTCAGGCCGCCGTTTAAAAAGGCCTGCTCCCGCATGCGGGTGTGCAGTATCTCATAGTCATAGTTCACATCGTCGAACATCTCCGGGTCGGGCCGGAAACGGACCACGGTGCCGGTCCTGTCGCTTTTCCCAACAAGCTTTATCTGCTCTGTTATCTCGCCCCGGGAAAAGCTCATCTGGTATATGCCCCCGTCCTTGTGGACCTGGACCTGAAGCCATTCGGACAGGGCGTTGACCACAGAGGCGCCCACGCCGTGGAGACCGCCGGAGACCTTGTATCCCCCGCCGCCGAACTTGCCCCCGGCGTGGAGCACGGTGAACACCACCTCAAGGGCGGACTTTCCGGTCTGCTCCTGGATATCCACCGGTATGCCGCGGCCGTTGTCGCTTACTCTTATGACGTTGTTCTCCTCTATAGTCACCTCGATATGGCTGCAATAGCCGGCCAGGGCCTCGTCTATGGAGTTGTCCACTATCTCATAGACCAGATGGTGCAGGCCCGAGGAGGAGGTGGAACCAATATACATTCCCGGGCGCTTTCGCACCGCCTCCAGCCCCTCCAGGACCTGGATCTGTGAAGCGTCGTATTCCTGCGTGACCTTTTCTATAATATCAGACATTGCTTCCTCCAAAAATCACATTATGCCGGCTTCCCACCGGCGCAGCAGCGTTGAGGCGGCCATCTGGCTCAGATAGACCCTCCTCTTGTCCCCCTCCATAGATACGACGAAGGATTTGGGGATATCCTCCGCCGCGTTTATCACCTGCCCCGCCTTCTCCGCCGCCGCCAGGTACTTTCTGGTCAGGTGGGATTGGGAGCAGATATCAAGATCGAATATTCCTATTATAAAGGCCCTGTCAACAAGCCTGCCCTTGCCCAGGTGGAGATACATCAGCCCACTCTCCCCCCGTCTACCCGCAGGACCCTGCCCCCCGTGCGCCGGGAGATATCCTCGTCCTCGCAGCAGCTTATAAGGGTCTGCCCTCCGCCTATGCGGTTCAAAACGAACTCCTGCCTTTTCATATCCAGCTCCGACAGCACGTCATCCAGCAGCAGGACGGGGTATTCCCCGGTCTCCTCCTGAAGTATCTCCCGCTCGGCGAGCTTCAGGGACAGGGCCGCCGTTCTGGTCTGACCCTGGGAGGCGAAGCTCCTGGCCGGGCGGCCGTTTATGCTTATCTCCAACTCGTCCTTGTGTATCCCCGTGAGACACTGGCAGCTCTCCAACTCCGCCCGGCGGTGCCGCTCCTGGTGCTCGCATATGTCATAGTATATCTCCTTTGAGGAGGCGGAGGTATCCTTCACCGTGCTTATGGTCCTGTATCCGAGCTCCAGCCTCTCCCCGTCCCCGGAAAACTCACGGTGGATGGCCGGAGCCGAGCGGGCGAGCCTTGCGGTATAGGAGGCCCTGTAGCGGATGATCTGGGCGGATACCCGGCACATCCCGTCTGAAAACTCATCCAAAGTGTCAAGGAGGGAGGGCTTCTCCCGCCAGTCCTTCAATATCCTGCTCTTGTGCTCATAAAATCGGTTGAACTGGCTCAAAAGCTCGGCATACCTGGGGCGTATCTGGCTTATGGCGTTGTCCATCAGCCTCCTTCTCAGGGCGGCCCCCTCTTTTATAAGGTTCAGGTCGTCCGGGCAGAAGAGGACCGTGTTCACCACGTCTGTCAGCTCCCCAGCGCTCTTCTTCACGCTGTTCACCATTATCCTCTTGCTCTGGCCTGGGCTCAGCCTTATGTTTATGTCCTGCTGCCTGTCATGGCTCCACACCCGGGCCAATATCTCCGCCGAGGAAAAGCCAAAGCCCACCAGCTCCCTGTCAAAACGGGTCCTGAAGCTCCGCCCGCAGGACAGCATATACACGCTCTCCAAAAGATTGGTCTTGCCCTGGGCGTTTCTGCCGGAGATAACGTTCACCCCCGGGGCAAAGTCCACGCTCTCCCACTGGTAGTTCCGAAAGCCGCTGAGAGCTATTTTGTCAACTCTCATCCCTCTACAACAAGCTCGTTATCCATGAAGCTCACCCTGTCGCCGGGGCGGATCTTCTTTCCCCGCATAAGGCAGCTCTCGCCGTTCACCTTTACAAGGCCCTGAGCTATCACGGCCTTGGCCTCTCCCCCGGTCCCCACCAGGGCGGCGAATTTCAAAAGGGAGTCTAACTTTATGAACTCTGTCTCTATCTTTATTTTTTCCATATTATCCATATATCAGTCACCGGCCCTGAGCCTTACAGGGAGTATCATATAGGTGAATGCCCCGCTGCCGTCGCTGGCCTCTATCACACAGGGCGAGGAGGGAGTGTTCAGGCAGATATCCAGCTCATCCATCCCCGCGGCCTTCAGGGCCTCTCTCATATACCTGTCGTTAAAGCCTATCTCCAGGCCCTCGCCGTCGCCCTGGCAGAGGCACAGATCCTCGGCCTTGCCGATGGGAGTGACGCACAGGCAGTCTATGCTGCCCTCGTTGAAGCTAAGGCGCACCGGACTCATGTTCTTCTCGTTTATTATAAGGGCCACCCGCTCTATGGTAGAGATAAATTCGCCCCTGTCCACCTTTATCCTGTATTTGAAGCTCTCGGGTATGGATTTTCTGTAGTTTAAAAACTCGCCCTCCAGCCTCCGGCTCACGAGCACCGTCTCCCCGGCGCTGAAAGAGATGTGCTTTGCCCCCAGGGATATCCTTACCAGGCCCTCCTCATCAGCGCATATCTTCTCCACATCGCTCAGGGCGGAGCCGGGGACCACAAAGCTGCATTTCTCCATCTTCCCCTGCTCCAGCTTCTCCCGCCGCTTCGCCAGGCGGTATCCGTCCACGGCCACAAGGATCAGCTCGTCCTCCTCCACCTCGAAAAGGGCGCCGGTATATATGGGCCTTATCTCGTTGTCAGCCACGGCAAAAATGCTCTGGTTTATCATGCTCTTCAGGGTCTTCTGGGGCAGGGATATGCTGCTGAGCTCGTCCACCTGGGGCATCTCCGGATAGTCGTCGGACCTTATGCCCATGAAGTTGAACTCACTCTTGCCGCATTTCACGGTGACGGCCTCGTTCTCGTCCCCGGTGACGGTCACTATCCCGTCGGGCAGACGGCGCATCATCTCGCCAAAGAGCCGGGAATTGACCACGATGGAGCCGGGCTTTTCCACATCGGCCTCTATGCTTTTGTATATCCCCTCCTTCAGGTCATAGCCTGTCACCTTCACAGAGGCCCCCGCCTCGATCAGAAGGCCCTCCAGGGCGGCTATAG
>DBGBEC010000156.1:0-8221 GCA_048477415.1 Candidatus Limivicinus sp.
GTACTGGATACCGCTGGAAAATTATGGGGCTGTGTCTCTATATCAGGCCAACAACGCCAACACAAAAACCACTCAGTACAGCTCAAGTCAGGCAAGAGAATTCGCGGATGAACAGTTCTGGCAGATATACAGTGATCCGGAATTGGATATGCAGGAGAAAAGCCTGCTGCTTAAGTCCGCGACAAAGGAGTTTATCCTGGAAAATCCGTTGTTTTGCATTTCAAAGGCTGTGGAGCGCTATAGAAACTTTCTCTATGAATGGCGTCCCTTGCCGTTGCTGGCGCTTTGTGCGCTCGCTTTTATGGTTTTGAAAAAGAGCCCGATGGCTTGGCTTATTTGCCTGGCGGCCGGTTTCCTGATAATAACTGTGCTGCCATCCTTTGGCCTCTATATTTCAAGATATTATATCGGTGCGGTCGTGTTTACCAGCGTTCTTGTGGGAAATCTGCCTCACATGGCCGTATCAGTGCTTGTGGACGGCATTTTGCGCCGAAAAGAGGACTCAGCTAAAGCACACAGAAGGAGGAACTAAACATGGAACACACAAAAATAAACGACATCTATTCTGGCCTTATAAGCGGTCGGGAAAAGCTTGCGCTTGTGGGGCTTGGGTATGTGGGGATGCCTATTGCGGTAGAGTTTGTCAAGCATGTGCCGGTCATTGGCTTTAACCACAATGAAAAGCGCATACAGCAGTATAAAAGCGGGATCGACCCCACAAATGAAGTGGGCAACGAGGTCATAAGCCGTACCACGGTGGATTTTACCTCTGATGAGACAAGGCTCAAGGAGGCCAGATTTATAATTGTCGCGGTACCTACGCCGGTACAGGATGACAATAATCCGGATCTTGAGCCGGTGCGTAACGCCTCGGCCATCGTTGGGCGGAACCTTTCCAAGGGCTCTATTGTCGTATATGAGTCCACCGTTTATCCCGGGGTGACTGAGGATATATGTATACCCATCCTGGAGGAAAATTCCGGGCTTAAATGCGGCGTGGATTTCAGGATCGGCTATTCTCCGGAGCGCATAAACCCCGGTGACAAGGTGCATACCCTCACTAACATATGCAAGATAGTTTCCGGCATGGACGAAGAGACCTGCGCCGTTGTGAAGCAGGTATATGACATCGTTATCAAAGCAGGGACCTTCCCGGTTTCCAACATAAAGACCGCAGAGGCTGTAAAGGTCATAGAAAACAGCCAGCGTGATATCAACATTGCCTTCATGAACGAGATAGCCATGATATGCGATAAAATGGGCATTGATACTATCGAGGTTCTGGACGGTATGAACACTAAGTGGAATGCTCTTGGATTCAAGCCGGGCCTTGTGGGCGGGCACTGCATAGGCGTGGACCCATATTACCTTACAAACGCGGCTGAAAAGCTGGGCTACCACAGCCAGATTATCCTTAACGGCCGCAAGGTGAACGACAGCATGGGCGCTTTCGTTGCCGACGCCGCCATAAAGGAAATGATAGAGGCGGGACAGGCTCCGAAGAACAGCAAGGTCGTCATCCTGGGAATAACCTTCAAGGAAAACTGCCCTGATACCAGAAACAGCAAAGTAAACGACATAATAAAGCGTCTTCGTGAGTATGACATAAATCCGCTGGTCTCAGATCCCTGGTCTGAACCAGCAGACGCCATGCATGAGTATGGCGTCACACTGACCCCCTTTGAGGAGATCTCTGGTGCGGACTGTGTGATCGTGGCCGTTGGGCACAATGAGTTTCGCTCTCTGTCCATGCCCCAGCTCAAGGCTCTGTTCCGCCAGGACATTCCAGACGAGGAGAAGGTCCTTGTGGATGTGAAGAGCCTGTACCGTATGGACGAGCTGCGCGCCTCAGGTATGAGGTTCTGGCGGCTGTAAGCCAGAGGAAAGACCTGGAAAGGAAAAACCATGAAAATAGCAACAGTCGTCGGTGCAAGGCCCCAGTTCATAAAGGCTGCGGTGGTTTCCAGATGTCTCAGAGCCAGTGTAAGGGAGATACTTATCCACACCGGACAGCACTATGACCATAACATGTCCGACGTCTTTTTCGAAGAGCTGGAAATACCGAAGCCAGATTATAATCTGGGTATCTCCGGCGGCAGCCATGGCCGCATGACCGGCGCGATGCTTGCCGCCATAGAGGAAGTGCTGATAAAAGAAAAGCCTGATGCCCTGCTTGTGTACGGGGACACAAATTCCACCTTGGCGGCGGCTCTGGCTGCGGTGAAACTGCACATTCCTGTCTGCCACGCAGAGGCCGGAAACAGGCTTGGTAGCTTTGATAACCCGGAGGAAGTGAACCGGATCTGTACCGACCATGTCTCAACGAGGCTCTTGGCCTGCACAGAGTCTGCTATGGACTTCCTGGCGGCAGAGGGGCTGGCATCTCGGGCAAGGCTGGTGGGAGACCCTATGTTCGACGCTTTCCTCTATTACGGCGAGCGGGCCGAAACGCCGATGGGGCACAGCCTTGAGGGGCTGGACGGAAAAAAATATACTGTGCCTGAGAGTTTTTATTACCTGACCTGTCATCGGCAGGAAAACACGGATGTGGAAGGGAAGCTGCTGAACATACTCAAGGCCATGGACAGCCTGGACGCGCCCACGATATATCCGGTTCACCCAAGAAACCGGGATAGGGCCGCGTCACTTAAAGAGAAATACGGTCTTGAGAAGCTGCTGCTCTGCCAGCCGGTGGGGTATCTCAGTTCTGTTGCCCTGGTAAAGCACGCAAAAAAAGTGGTGACGGATTCCGGCGGGCTGCAGCGAGAGGCTTTTTTCGCTGGCAAACAGTGCGTTACCGTTTTCGACTATGTGGTCTGGCCGGAAACGATGCGGGACGGACGCAACCGTCTTGCAAGGCCGGAGGTTGAGGACATCCTCACAAAGCTTGCCTCTGGGCAGAATGTTGACCCCAGTTATTGTCCTTTTGGGGATGGTCATGCCGGGGAGAGAATAAAGAAAGAGATACTTTCCATGGAGGGGATATAAGCATGAAATACGCACTTATAGGCTGCGGCAGAATAGCGACAAACCATATCAAAGCTGCCGTTGCAAATAAACTTGAGATAGTCGCTGTATGCGACATTATCCCGGAAAAAATGGGGCAGTTGCTTGCAAAGCACGACCTTGAGAATGACAGCTCTATCAGATATTACGAGGATTATATAAAACTCCTTGATGAGGTAAAGCCAGAACTGGTAAGTGTTGCCACGGAGAGCGGCAGCCACGCAAGGATAGCTCTTGACTGCATTGACAGGGGAATAAATGTTATCATTGAAAAGCCAATGGCAATGAGCATGGCTGATGCAGACGAAATAATACGCCGCTCAGAGGAGAAAGGCGTTAAGGTGAGCGTGTGCCACCAGAACCGTTTCAATGTGGCTGTGCAGAAGACCAGGGCGGCCCTGGAGGCTGGGCGCTTTGGACGCTTATCCCACGGCTCTATACATGTGAGATGGAACAGAGATAGAAATTACTATGACCAGGCCCCATGGCGCGGCACCTGGGAGCAGGATGGCGGCTGCCTTATGAACCAGTGCATACACGGCATTGACCTTCTCTGCTGGATGTTCGGCGGCGAGGTGGACGAGGTGTATGGACTTACCCGCCAGCAATTCCATGACTATCTTGAGGCGGAAGATGTGGGTATGGCCGTTGTAAAATTCCGCAGCGGAGCCATTGGTACCATTGAAGGCACAGTCAATGTTTATCCAAAAAATCTTGAGGAGACGTTGTACATATTTGGCCGTAGCGGCACTGTGAAGATCGGCGGGACATCCACAAACAATATCGACGTCTGGGATTTTGCGGAAGAGACGGCCGACGATGCGGAAAACAAAGGCCTGAAGGAAGTGACCAGCAATGTCTACGGGAATGGCCACACCAGCCTTTTTGCCGACGTGATCGAGGCGATAAATTTGGACAGAAGACCATATGTGGACGCAGTCGACGGAAGAAACGCCCTGGAGATCATCCTGGCCATATACAAAAGCCAGAAGACCGGACTGCCGGTGAAACTACCCCTTAAAGACTTTTCCAGCATGGATATGAAGGGGATGTTCTGATGGCGGATCACTTTGTACACGAAAGCAGTTATATTGATGAGGATGTGAAGATAGGTAAGGGGACAAAAGTGTGGCATTTCAGCCATGTCCAGCGTGGAGCTGAGATAGGCGAAAACTGCTCCCTTGGCCAGAATGTGAATATCTCCAACAATGTTAAGATCGGAAATGGCTGCCGGATACAGAACAATGTGTCTGTGTATGAGGGCGTAGAGCTGGAGGACTATGTGTTCTGCGGCCCATCCTGTGTTTTTACAAATGACCTGACCCCAAGGGCAAAATATCCAAAGGGCAGCGCCGGATATAAGAAGACCTTGGTAGGGCGCGGGGCGTCCATCGGTGCCAATGCCACAATAGTCTGCGGACACTATGTTGGACCTTGGGCGATGATAGCCTCCGGTGCGGTGGTAACTAAGAATGTCCCTGCCCACGCGCTTATGGCGGGGGTGCCGGCAAGGCGCATTGCCTGGGTCTGTGAGTGCGGGCATGTGCTGAAGGAAGCGCTCGACTGCCCGGAATGCGGCAGAAAATATAAAGAGACCACTGAGGGCCTCATGGAGGTTTGAACATGCAGTTTCGTGATTTGAAAAAACAGTATCAGTGCCTGAAAAACCAGATAGACGAGGCGGTCATAAAAGTAATGACAGACGCGAATTTTATATCTGGCAGCCAGGTGAGCCAGCTTGAAGAGAGGCTTGCCGAATATGCGGGGGCAAAGTATTGTGTTACCTGCGCCAACGGTACAGACGCATTGGAGCTTGCGGAACGGGTATATGGTATAGGCCCTGGAGATGCTGTGTTTGTGCCAGACTTCACTTTTTTCTCTACTGCGGAGACTGTTGCGGATCTGGGAGCCACTCCAGTTTTTGTGGATGTTGACCCGAGAAGCTTTAACATGAGCCCAGAAGCCCTTGAACAGTCCATAGAGAAAGTGAAATCTATAGGTGAGTTGAGGCCTAAGGCCATCGTGGCTGTGGATCTGTTTGGACAGCCGGCAGATTACAGGGCCATTGAAGGCATTGCCCGTGAAAATGGGCTTATACTGATCGAAGATGCTGCCCAAGGATTTGGCGGCAGTATCGGCGAGCGCCGCACATGTTCTTTCGGAGATATCGCTACAACATCCTTCTTCCCGGCAAAGCCCCTCGGCTGTTATGGGGACGGAGGCGCAGTTTTCACAGACGATGAAGAACTTGCAGCAATGCTCCGCTCTCTCCGTGTCCACGGTAAAAGCGTGAGCGACAAATACGACAATATACGCCTTGGGATGAACTCCCGGCTTGACACCGTTCAGGCTGCCGTCTTGAATGTCAAGCTTGACGCCTTTGAGGGATATGAGCTTGAAATGGTGAATAAGGCTGCGCGCATGTATACAGAGCGCCTGTCAGGCCATATTGAGACTCCGGAGATACTTCCCGGATTTGGTTCAAGCTGGGCCCAATATACGATCAAGCTTCCCAACGCTGAAAAGCGCGCCGCCCTTCAGCTTGGCCTGAAAGAGAAAGGGATACCCACCATGGTGTACTATCCCAAGTGTATGCACCAACAGGGCGCTTTAGCCAGCGTGCCTTATTGGGACGACTGTCCGGAAGCGGCAAAGCTTTGCGGCCAGGTGCTCTCTCTGCCCATGCACCCCTACCTTGAGGAAGAGGAGATAAACTTCGTTTCTGACTCTATTTTAGAGCTGCTGTAAGGGCTTATAATTTGACTTCCGCCCACTTGCTGTGTGCATGTGCACTTAGCTGATGGAAGAACGAGACTTAACGGACGTGGATATATCATGAAAATTGCTGTTGCGGGAGTGGGCTATGTGGGCCTTTCCCTGGCTGTGCTGCTGGCGCAGAACCATGAGGTCATGGCGGTGACGACTACTCCGGCCAAGGCGGATATGATAAACGCGGGACTGTCCCCAATACAGGGGCCGGAGTTGGAGAAGTATCTGGCGGAGAAGGAGCTCAGGTTTAGGGCTACTACGGATAAGGCGGCAGCCTATAGAGGGGCGGACTTTGTTGTTATTGCCACTCCTACAAATTATGACCCGGACAAGAACTACTTTGACACCTCCGCAGTAGAGGACGCCATAAGGAACGTTATGGAGGTAAACCCCGAGGGCATAATGGTCATAAAATCCACGGTGCCTGTTGGGTATACCAAGAGTATACGTGAGAAGAGCGGGAGCCGGAATATCATCTTCAGCCCGGAATTTCTGCGGGAGAGCAGGGCTTTGTACGATAACCTCTATCCCAGCAGGATAGTTGTGGGTACGGATATGGAGGATGAAAGGCTAAAAAAAGCGGCGGAGGTCTTTGCCGGGCTTTTGAAAGAGGGGGCTGTGAAAAAGGATGTTGACACCCTTTTCATGGGCTTTACTGAGGCTGAGGCCGTGAAGCTTTTCGCCAATACATACCTTGCCCTCCGTGTTTCCTTTTTTAACGAGCTGGACACATATGCTGAGATGAAGGGCCTTGATACAAGGCAGATAATACAGGGAGTATGCCTTGACCCAAGGATAGGCGGACATTACAATAATCCCAGCTTCGGCTATGGCGGCTACTGTCTGCCGAAGGACACAAAGCAGCTTCTTGCAAATTACCGGGATGTACCGGAAAATCTCATCGGCGCTATCGTTGAGTCAAACCGTACCAGAAAAGACTTTATTGCCGACCGGGTGCTTGAAAAGGCTGGGGCTTCAGGTGTGGGGCAGGATGGGTCGCTCACCGTTGGGGTGTACCGGCTGACCATGAAGTCAAACTCGGACAACTTTCGGCATAGCAGCATACAGGGGGTCATGAAGCGGATAAAGGCCCGGGGGGCCCAGGTCATCATATACGAACCCACTCTTGAAGACGGGATGAGCTTCTTCGGCAGCCTTGTAGTGAACGACCTTGCCCGCTTCAAAAGAGAAAGCGCCGCGATAATAGCCAACAGATACGATCAAAGCCTGGATGATGTGGCGGACAAGGTGTATACAAGAGATATATTTGGCAGAGATTGATATTTTACACTGACAGATACTGCCCCGGAAGCGTTTTCCGGGGCAGTATCTTAAGGGAAGGGGGAACGGTATGGACGGAGGCGGGGGCTTGTTTCTCGCGACGGGGGATGAGCTGGATATTGTTAAGACTTTTGAGTGCGGGCAGTGTTTTCGGTGGAACGCGGACGACAGGGGAGTGTACACCGGGATCGTCCGGGGTTGGCCAGCCCGGGTCTGGGAGGAGGATGGCGGCGTGTTCATCCGCTCTGAGGCACCGGAGGGCTTCTGGCGGGACTACTTTGACCTGGAGAGGGATTATGCTCAGGCCAGCCAATTTCAGGCCGGGGAATACCTGGACAAATGCGTGGAGTATGGCCGGGGCATAAGAATACTCCGGCAAGAACCCTGGGAGGCGCTCTGTTCCTTTATCATTTCCCAGTGCAACAACATAAGCCGGATAAAGGGCATAGTCGAACGGCTGTGCCGGCTCTTTGGGGAGGAGAAGGAGCTGGAAGGTGAGCGCTTTTACAGCTTCCCCGGCCCGGAGCGTCTGGCATTTCTTGAGCCGGAGGAACTGGCGGAGCTACGCTGCGGCTACAGAGCGCCATACATAATCGCGGCGGCCCGTGCGGTGATCACCGGCGGCCTTGACCTGGATAGCCTTATCAGCGCGGACAGCACGGCGGCGAAAAAGGCCCTGTTGGCCATAAACGGAGTGGGGGAAAAAGTGGCGAACTGTGTGGTTCTCTTTGGCCTTTACCATATGGAGGCTTTTCCCATAGACGTGTGGATAAGGCGGGCACTGAAGGAGCATTTTTCCCCGGATTTTGACCCGGCAAGCCTGGGCTCCATGGCGGGACTTGCTCAGCAGTATATTTTTTATTATGCCCGAAGCGGAGGCAAGTGACAGCAGGGCGGCAAAACAACTCCCAATGCAAAAAAACAGATGGTACCGGCCTGAAGCCGGGCAATGGGTATGGTCCCGGCCCTTTCGCAAGCTTGCCGGACGGAAAAAGATAGGACGGGGCTGGCTCAAAAAAGCGGGAAAAAACAGAGGTACAGGCTGCGAAAAGCAGTGACTGTACCTCTGTTTTTTGGTATAATCTTGGTGTGAACAAAAACAATACCGGGACATATTATCGCACATCGACCCGGGATGTGCAAGTGTTAATTGATGAAGAATTTG
>DBGBEC010000157.1:0-1952 GCA_048477415.1 Candidatus Limivicinus sp.
CTTGCACATCCCGGGTCGATGTGCGATAATATGTCCCGGTATTGTTTTTTTCACACCAAAATTATACCAAAAAACAGAGGTACAGTCACTGCTTTTCGCAGCCTGTACCTCTGTTTTTTTCCGCTATTTTGAGCCAGCCCCACGGCGCTTTTGGCCTTTACTGCTCGCCGCGAAGGAAGGGGCCGTTTGCTTTCATATATTCAAGATAGTTGCGGCGGATGTCGCTGAAGGCCTTGATTATGGGCTTCGCGGCCAGGCCCTGATGGCGGTAGGATATCTCCTCCACTATCTGGTCATAGTCCTCCGCCACGTTCTTGCCTACGAAGTATTCGTCCAGCATCCTTTTGGCCAGAGTGGAGAGAAGGGTGATGGAGACGGCCAGGATAAGTCCCCGCTCCAGGTCTATCTCCATGCCCAGAGTGAGGCCGCTGTTGTCGATGGTGGTGGGCAGGGAGGAGGGCAGTTTCGCGTATCCGCAGAAATAGGCGGTTTTATATTTCATTTCACTCACATCTCCTTTGAGTTTGTTCCCTGTCAGAAACTATACTATAATTTGCCGTCCTTGTAAATGGCGGCTTCCGGCGCATGTTTCAAAACTGTGAATTTTGCTCCGGGAGCCGGGGGAAGCTATTGACAAAACTTAGGGGCGGTGCTATATTAGCACTCGAACAGAAAGAGTGCCAACAGTCTTGGGCGGCGAGTGCTAAAACAGCTTTCGTAGGTGTAAAAATGGCTATCAGCGACAGGAAAAAGAAAATACTGGCGGCGGTAGTGGACGAGTATATACGCAGCGCGGAGCCCGTGGGAAGCAAGCATATCGCCCAGCAGGGGGGGCTCGGCTGCTCCTCCGCCACCATACGCAACGAGCTGGCGGAGCTCGTGTCCCTGGGCTACCTTGAACAGCCCCATACCTCAGCGGGCCGGGTGCCCACGCCCATGGGATACAGGATGTATGTCAACGAGCTTATGGAAAAGCAAAAGCTCTCTCTGGAGGAGACGGAGGAGATAAACCGCCGCCTGAACCGGAAGATACAGCAGCTTGACGAGGCCATAGAAGACGTGAGCCGTCTCGCGTCCCAGCTCACCGACTATCCGGCCCTGGCGCTGACGACCCAGCACGCTGTCACCATAAAGCGCTTTGACCTTATCTATGTGGACGCAAACACCTTCATAATAGTGCTCATGCTGAGCGGCAGCACGGTGAAGAGCAAGCTGGTGCATCTGCCTGTATCCGTGGATCAGACCATGGTCCAGCGTCTCTCCTCCCTTTTCAATTCCGGCTTCACCGGCATAACGGAGGAGCAGATAAGCCCCCTGCTCATAAGCTCCACCGAGCGGGCGGCGGACGATACCATGGGCCTTACCTCCGTGATAGCGGCCTTCACCATAGAGGTCCTGACAGAGGCGAACGCCCCTACCGCCTGGGTCTCCGGCGAGACCAGGCTGCTCAGCCAGCCGGAATACAGGGATCCGGACAAGGCCCACCGGCTCATGAGCTATCTCTCCGGCGGCGGCCATGTGCTTCCCCCGGCAGAGGGTCTTGAGGAGCTGGAGGGCGTAAGGGTCCTTATCGGGCCGGAAAATGTGGCCGAGGAGCTGAAAGACTCAAGCGTGGTCATAGCCAGCTATGACGCGGGGGACAACACCAAGGGCCTTATAGGCGTGGTGGGCCCCACGCGGATGGACTATTCCGCCGTGGCGGCGAAGCTGAGCTTCCTGGCCAAACGCCTGTCTGACCGTCTGGGCGAGGGGGAGGCTCCGCCGAGAGGCATGCACAACAAACTGATAATCAAGGGAGATGAGCCTGATGAGCGAAGAAAACAGGAATGATACCGGCGTACAGCCCGAAACTGACGCCGAGGAGATAAAGACCGCCGAGACCGGGGATAAGGCTGAAGAGACGAAGCAGGAGACCCCCGCCGGGGAGAAGAAGCCCGGCAAGAAAGAGGCGA
>DBGBEC010000158.1:0-3500 GCA_048477415.1 Candidatus Limivicinus sp.
CCTCGAGTCCACGTCGAAGGCCTCGTTATCCAGCATCAGGTCAATGAAGGCCCCGGTCTCCGGGCCCATGGTGTGGTACATCTCCTTCGCGGCGGCAAAGATATCCTCCTTGCCCCGGGGCGCCGGGTCCCCGCCGGGGACCAGAACGTCGTTGTCATAGAGCATGAAGTCCTTTATGCCCATGCGCTCCGCGTTTTCAAGCCGCAGCCGGGATACCAGCGGGGCAATGTCGCGCAGCACATTTGCCCGGAAGGCGGCCACCTTCTCCTTGTCATAGCAGAGCCTGCCCATCCGGTAATAGCCCAGCTCCACAAAATTTTTGCAGCCCATTTTAAGGGCCATCCGGTGGCGGACATGGACCAGCTTGTCATATATGCCGTCAAGCTGCTCGCTGTGATCCTCCAGGGTGCGGCCCAGGACCTCCATAGCCTCCATGCGGGTCTGGCGGTCGTCGCTCTTGAGATACTTCAAAAGCATGGGCCTGGGGAGCTTTTCGCTCCGGAACTCAAACTCCATGCCGGCCATGAGCGTGGAATACTCGCTAACGAGCCGGTTCTCCTCCACCATGTCCTCGATAATAGCGGGTGACATGGCCTTCACGTCCATCTCCATTGAGCGGAAGAGCAGGGGGCTCAGCTCCTTTTCAAGCTCAGCCCGGAAGGGAGAGGCCAGCATGGCCCGGTAGTATCTGGTGATATAGTCGTTCACCTGGGGGTCTATCTCGTCGTAATAGTCCTTCTCAGCCACATAAAACTCGTCTGCGGTGTTGATGGAATAGCGCATGTAGGACAGGCTCACCGCCGTGCCGTAATCCTCGAGCATTTTAAGAAAGGCCTTTCTGGCCTCCAGCACCTGCTCCGGGCCGGAAGCGCCTTCTGCCTGGGCGATAATGCGCTCCATGGCGCTTTTCACCTGTTCCAGGCTGTATCTCTCATAGGGAAGCTGGGAAACCTTCATGTCAAATCTCCGTTTCTTCGGTTTTCAGGCGGTCTTACCCGCCGCTTTTTACCAGTATACTATTTACGGCGGCTTTTTGCAATCACCATAAAGCTGTGCTATAATGCAGCTTGAGGAAAAGGTCAAAGGACCTTTTCCGCCAAGCTGCTGCCGCCACATTTTTTGTGAAAGCGTGATATCACAAAAAATCTCGCGTTGCGAGGCAAACGCCTGATAGATCAGGCTTATTGCTGGCGGGGATCGTATCACGAGGCGGGCCTGCGGCCCCCTCGAGCTCCCCCGCGTTGCCATTGTTCTGCCCTTGCGTATAGTTTTTTGCCAGTCTGATAATAAGCCGATATCTGAGCTTTGATTTTTAGGAGACGTTATGAAAAAGGAACTTAATGAGAAACTGCTTGACTTTATCGCCGCCTGCCCCAGCGCCTGGCACACAGCGGCGGAGCTTGCCCGGCGGCTTGAGGCCGGGGGCTTTCGCGAGCTGCATGAAGAAGAGCGCTGGTCACTAAAGCCGGGGGAGGGCTGCTTTGTAAGGAGAAACGGCTCGTCCCTGCTGGCCTTCAGGGTACCCGTGCTGCTAAAGGGCGGCTTTATGATAATGGCCGCCCATGGCGACTCGCCCAGCTTCAGGATAAAAGAGGGCGGCCAGTTCGAGGCCGCCGGGGCCTACAAAATGCTGAACGTGGAGCGCTGCGGCGGCATGCTCTGTTCAAGCTGGATGGACAGGCCCCTCTCGGCCGCAGGCCGGGTCATCCTCCGGGAGGAAGGGCGGCTCTGCCAGAGGCTCGTGAACATAGACAGGGATCTGCTGCTCATCCCGAACCTGGCCATACACATGGACAGAAGCGCGAACGAGGGCAAAAGCTTCAACCCCAATGTGGACATGCTGCCCGTCTTTGCCCAGAGCGGGGAGGGGAAAGGCTTCATGGCCCTCGCGGCGGAGTCTGCCGGGGTGAAGGAAGAGGATATCGTTTCAAGCGAGCTGCTGTTATACTGCCGCGGCCGGGGCAGCCTCTGGGGCGGGGAGAATGAGTTCATATCCTCTCCCAGGCTTGACGATCTGCAATGTGTTTTTGCCGCCCTGGAGGGCTTTCTCAGGGCGGAAGAGGGCCTGGGCCTGCCGGTGCTCTGCGTCCTGGACAACGAGGAAGTGGGCAGCGGTACAAAGCAGGGGGCGGACTCCGGCTTTCTGGCCGATACTCTCCGGCGGCTGTGGGCGGCTTTGGGCCGGGACGGAGAGGAGTTCCCAATGGCTTTGGCGGAGAGCTTCATGATCTCTGCCGACAACGCCCACGCCCTGCACCCGAACCACCCGGAATACGCCGACAGGCAGGACAGGCCCCGGATGAACCAGGGTCCGGTGATAAAATACAGCGCCGCCCAGCGCTACACCACCGACGCGTTTTCCGCCGCCGTTTTCACTGAGCTCTGCGCCGCGGCGGGCGTGCCCGTACAGCGCTTCACAAACCGGGGGGATATGCCCGGCGGCTCCACCCTTGGCAACATCAGCTCCTCCCAGCTTGCCATAGACAGCGTGGACGTGGGCCTTGCCCAGCTCGCCATGCACTCCGCCTGGGAAACTGCCGGAGCCAAGGACACGGAGTATCTGGCCCGGACGGCGGAAAAATTCTTTTCCTGCGCCCTGAAAAAGCAGGGGCAGAAGACGGAGCTGCGCTGGAAATAAGTTTTCAAGGAAAATTAAGGGAAAGCGCCTTGATTTAAGGCGGCTCATTAGGTATCATAGAGAAGATAATAATGCGCCGGAGATGTGAAGATGACTAAGAGGAAGAGATCATTCAGCTTTTTTACGGCTATGCTGCTGTGCTTTGGGCTGTTTTCGCCCATATCCGCCCTGGCCCAGGAGCCGGAGGAGAGCGGGATAATAGATGGGGAAGCGCTCAAAGAGCAGATAGAGAGCTATATCGAAGAAAAAGACCTGAACGGGGAAAACATAAGCGTGGGCTACTGCTATACTCCCACCGGGGACAACTGGTATTATAACGGGGATAAGTGGTACTACAGCGCAAGCATGTACAAGGTCCCCCTGATGATGATCTTCGCCGAGAAGGAATACGAGGGGGAGCTGAGCCAGGACTCAAACCTTAAGGGCCTGACCCTGGCCCAGGCGGAGGAGTATATCCTCACCTATTCAAATAACGACTATGCCCATCTTATGATGAGCGTTCTGGGCACGGACAGGGAGTGCAGAGAGCTCTATCAGCAGTATTCCGACCTGCCCGTGGAGGACTATGACCCGGATTTTTATGACTACAGCTATTTTACCGCCCGCTTCATGACGGACGTGATGGAGACGCTGTATTTTGAACAGGAGCGTTTCCCGCATATAATCGACTGCCTGAAGCTGGCCCAGCCCGAGAACTATTTCAACCGTTATCTGGGTGCAAGCTATGATATCGCCCAGAAATACGGCAGCTATAAGGAATTCAACAGCACGTCCGGTATAGTCTATACTCCCGAGCCCTTTATCCTGACGGTGATGACGGAGGATCTGTCCATCGCCATGGGAGAGACTGTGATAGCGGACT
>DBGBEC010000159.1:0-4588 GCA_048477415.1 Candidatus Limivicinus sp.
ATCCGTAGGCTTCCTATTCCTTCTCCAAATCAAACCCGCTTCGCTGGGCTTTGATTTGGCATTGGTAACGATAGATCAGGCTTATTGCTGGCGGTTATTGGAATACGAGGCGGGCCTGCGGCCCCCTCGAGCTCCCCCGCTTTGCCAATTGTCTCGCTCTGACCTATAGTTTTTTGACAGTCTGGGGCCCTTCATGGACCCGCCCACCTGCTACATTTTTTCTTGATTTCAGGCCGATTAGGGGTTATCATGTAGGAAATAGTCTGGGACTATGGTCTGCCGCTGGCCGGCAGAGGCCGGCAGCGGCGGATATTTGCCGCGCTGCGGGCAAAAAACAAAACAAAAGGAGACGTCAGTATGAGTTATATTCCCACGCCAGAGCAGGCGGAAGAGCTGCTCAAAAGGTACAATAAGGAGGCTTTTCATATACAGCACGCCGAGACAGTATCAAAGGTGATGGGCGAGTTTGCCAAGGAATATGATCCGGAGCGTGTCGATTTCTGGCGCGCTGTGGGCATGCTCCACGACATCGACTTTGAGCTCTATCCCGAGCAGCACTGTGTGAAGGCGGAGGAGCTGCTCCGCGAGCTGGATGTTGACCAGGAGCTGATACACGCCGTGGTCAGCCATGGCTATGGGCTCTGCGCGGACGTTGAGCCGGTGAAGTATATGGAGAAGGTGCTTTTTGCCACGGACGAGCTCACCGGCCTTATAGGCGCTGCCGCTCTTATGCGGCCTACGGGCATTTCCGACATGGAGACAAAGTCCGTTGTAAAAAAGTTCAAGGATAAGAAATTTGCCGCAGGCTGCTCCCGTGACGTTATAAAGCAGGGGGCGGAAATGCTTGGCATGGAGCTGAGCGAGCTTATAGGAAAGACCATAGACGCTATGCGCGCCTGATGGTAAGGATATACTATTCCTCCGTCGAGGATATAGACCCCGGGCTTTTGCCGGAGGGCATGTCCGAATACCGCCGTGATAAGCTTTTGAAGACAAAAAGCGAAAAGGCCCGGCGGCAGAGCATAGGGGCGGAGCTGCTGCTGCTGCGGGCCCTTCGCGACTGCTTTGCGGGCATGACGCTGCCGCCTGATATATATACCGGGCCGGAGGGAAAGCCCCTGTGCCGCGAGGAGGGGGTCTTTTTCAGTCTCTCCCATTCCGGGGGCTTTGCCGCCTGCGCTGTGGCCGACAGGGAGCTGGGCCTGGATATCCAGGAGCTTAGAGACGACACGGACAAGCTGGCCCGGCGTTTTTTCACTGCCGGGGAGAGGGACTATGTTTTCACTGCCCCGGACAGGCGCCGGGCCTTCCGCGAGATATGGGCCCTGAAGGAGAGCCGCTTGAAAGCGACGGGCCAGGGCCTGAAAACGCCCCTGGGCTCTTTCAGCGTGGTTCTGGACGGGAAGGCCGGCTTTGACCCGGAGGGCCGCTTCAGCTTCTGGCACAGGGAGGAGGAGGGGCTCTCCATTGCCCTGTGCCTTTCCGGCGGCAGAGCAGAGACGCCGGAGCTTATACGGCCGAGCCTGCGCTAAATGTTCATACCCATGTCCCGCATGGCGCTTTTCAGGGCGGCCGTGTGTTCGTCTGACATCTGGGTGAGGGGCAGGCGCATTATGCCGGTGTCCATGTCCATGAATCTCATGGCCGTCTTTATGGGCATGGGGTTGGTCTCTATGAAAAGGGCGGAGAAAAGCCGGGCATATTTCCCGTACAGCTCCGCCGCGGCCTTATAGTCGCTGTCCGCACAGAGTGAGCAGAGCTTTGCCACGACCGCCGGCACAAGGTTTGAGGCCACTGAGATAACACCCAGTGCCCCCAGGGCCATCATGGGCACGGTACAGTCGTCGTTCCCGCTCCATATGTGCAGCTCATCACCGCAGCGGCTGCGGATATCTCCAACAAGGGCAATGTCCCCGGAGGCCTCCTTCACGCCGTTTATGTTAGGGTGCTGGGAGAGGATCTTAAAGGTCTCGGCCGTTATGCCGATGCCGGTCCTGCTGGGGACGTTATAAAGTATCATCGGTATCTCCACCCGGTCTGCCACATAGCTGAAATGCTCTATAAGCCCTTTCTGGCTGCTTTTGTTGTAATAGGGCGTTACCATGAGTATGGCGTCGGCTCCGGCGTACAGGGCATCCTCCGCGTTTTTAAGGGCGGAGGAGGTGTTGTTGCTCCCAACGCCCACGATTATCTTCATCCGCCCTTTCCCGGCGTTTACGCAGCGGCGCACGAGCTCGCTGTGCTCATTGGCGCTGAGAGTTGCGTTCTCGCCGGTGGTTCCGCAGACGACTATTGCCGCGCTGCCGTTCTCATACTGGAAGTCGATATTTTTTTCCAGCCGTCCATAGTCTATCCCGTGCTCTGTAAAGGGAGTTACTATCGCGGTGCAGGAGCCTTTGAATACAGGTACTTTAAGCATAATACCCTCCTTGGACATATATTCAGCGTGAAAATATATTCCCCCACGGCCTGAACTATTCCGCATGAGGCGTTTAGCCGCCGGGCGTAATACATGTATATGCCGCCGGAAGGGAAAAATGAGAGATGCCGGGATCATACGGCAGGAATTTCAGACAGAAACGAGAAAAAACAATGTCCCTGAAAAAACTCAGCCTTAGCTTTATAGGGGTTTTTGCCCTTGGCTTTTCCTGCCTCGCGGCGGGCGCCTGGGGCGAGGAGCCCAGTTCTGACATTCTCATAAAAGGCGGCGCCGCCGCCGAGGGCACGCTCATTGATAAAAGCGTGTATGTAGACGGCTCCGTCTATGAAAATGCGGATCACGACGTGAAAATAATGAGGATTGGTCTCAGCTACGGGGATACGGCGGTGACTGAGGCGAGCTTCATAAACTGCTCGGGAGAGGGCTTTGTCATCGGCCACTATAATGCTGACAGGGAATTTGAAGAGCTTGCGGCGGTGGATGAAAGCCGGGTGACGGTGCTGCTTGCCGCGGGGGGAGAGAGCTGGCACATCCTGCTGGACGAGATATACCCCTCCCGCGAGAAGGCCGACGCCGGGGCCCTGGCCTATGGCGGCTTCAGCGCCGAGATAGACGGAGAATTCAGAGTCCTGTACGGAAGCTTTTCCAGCCGGGATGAGGCTGTAAGGATAAGGGACAGATATAAACTTCCGGGCCAGGCCTATACAGAGGCGGGAACGGGGATAAAGATAGTTTCCCAAAGGAGCGGTGACGTGCTGTACAGCGCCCCGGAAGGGGCCGAGGATATCGCGCTCCTTGCCCTCAGCGCCGGGGGAAACAGCCTGACCGAGTATCAGGAAAACAGGTACCGCGGCGGCTTTGAGTGCCGCCTGTATGACGGGGCGATGCTGACAGTTATAAACTGCGTGGGGCTTGAGGACTATGTAAAAGGTGTGATCCCCTATGAGATGAGCTATGCCTGGCCCTATGAGGCGCTGAAGGCCCAGGCTGTCTGCGCCAGGACCTATGGCGTATATAATCAGGACCACTATCCCGAGTATGGTTTTGACCTGACGGACGACACGGAGAGCCAGGTGTATCGGGGCACCCTTGAGGCAAACGGCACAAGCGACGCCGCGGTTGATGAGACTGCGGGAGAACTTGTGCGGTACAGGGGCCAGATATGCCGGATATACTACTTTGCCTCTGACGGGGGAGCCACCGAGGATGGGCTGAACGTGTTTGGTGAAGATCTGCCTTATCTTGCCGGAAAGCGGGATCCCTTCGAGCAGGCGGTGGATTATTCCATAAAGAACTGGACTGCCTGGCGGAGCGCCGGGGAGCTCTCCCGAAGGCTCAATAAAAGGGGCTATGACATCGGTGAGATAGAGCGGATAGAGACAGAACTATCCGACACGGGCAACGTCATTGCCCTGCGCTATTTTGACCGGGATGGGAACGAGCTGTATATCGGCGGAAGGGACTGCTATACAAGCATTGGCCTTAATAACTGCCGTTTCGCTATCGAACAGCACGAGGATGATTTTGGATTTTACGGCAGCGGCTGGGGGCATAACTGCGGCATGAGCCAGTGGGGCGCCAATGCCATGGCCTCTGTCTATGGCTATGACTATCAGGATATAATAAGATTTTATTTTACCGGAGCGTATGTTGCATGAAAAAGTCGGACTTTTATTTTGACCTGCCTGAAGAGCTTATCGCCCAGACCCCTTTGCAGGCCAGGGACCAGTCAAGGCTCCTGCTGCTGGATAAAAACAGCGGGGCCCTGGATCACAGGCATTTCTATGAACTGCCGGACTTTCTTAGAGAAGGGGACTGCCTTGTGCTGAATGATTCCAGGGTGCTCCCGGCAAGGCTAATGGGCGTGAGGCCCGGGGGCGGAGCTGTGGAGCTGGTGCTTCTGCGCGACCTGGGCGGGGACCGCTGGGAATGTCTGAGCCGCCCGGGGCGAAAGACGAAGCCCGGCACGAAGCTCAGCTTCGGCGGCGGGGAGCTCGAGGCCCTGGTAGAGAGCGTGGCGGAGGGCGGAAACAGGATAGTCCGTTTCAGCTATGAGGGGATATTCCTTGAGGTGCTGGAGCGCCTGGGAAAAATGCCCCTGCCGCCCTACATAAAAGCGGAGCTCAGCGATGGCGAGCGGTATCAGAC
>DBGBEC010000160.1:0-4239 GCA_048477415.1 Candidatus Limivicinus sp.
GAGTACAGACATGAAGAAAAAAATCTTGTTGCCGCTTATTTTAGCGGTCCTGCTTTCCTTTTCCGCATGCGGCTCTGTAAAAAACGCTGCTGAAGCGGAAACGGCAAGCACATTATCACAAACAGCCCAAACGGAAACAGCGGAATACGTATCGTCCACCAGCTCGTCGGAAATGTTTTCGGCCCGGGATCTGGAGATCGGTTATGATGAAGAAACAAGCGCGCAGATCACCCTATCGGGCAGCGGGGCATCCAGCGATTCGGACGCCGTTCAGATCTCCGGAAGCACAGTTACCATCACGGACGAGGGCAGCTACATTCTTTCCGGCAGCTTGAATAACGGCATGATCGTCGTCAGCGCAGAAGACACGGACAAGGTGCAGCTTGTATTGAACGGGGTCGAAATAACAAACGATACCTCAGCCGCCATTTATGTCCTGGAGGCTGACAAGGTATTCATCACCACGGCTTCCGGTTCGGAAAACCTTCTTGTCAATGGCGGAGAATATGTTGCCATCGATGACAACAACATAGACGCGGTCATTTTTTCCAAAGCAGACCTGAGCTTCAACGGTGCAGGCACGCTTACCATCGATGCTGCCGCAGGCCATGGAGTCGTTTCCAAGGACGACCTGGTCCTGACAAGCGGCACCTATGATATCACGGCGGCAAGTCAGGGTCTTTCTGGCAAAGACAGCATTCGGATCGCCAACGGGACATACACGATCACCTCCGGAAAAGACGCCATCCACGCAGAGAACACAGACGACAGCAGCTTGGGCTTTCTCTATATCTCAGGCGGGACCTTTACCATTAGCGCGGATGGCGATGGCTTGAGCGCCAGCTCTTATCTTCAGATAGAAAACGGGGCTTTCACTGTTACCACAGGCGATGGCAGCGCCAGCGTCACGATGACTACGGACACCATGGATAGGGGCCAGTGGGGCGCTTTACAGAGTGAAACTGCCGCAGCGGAGGAAGACGCCGCCAGCCAGAAGGGAATAAAGGCCGATGGGACGCTCACGATCACAGGCGGGACCTTTGCGACGGACACAGCGGACGACTCGGTCCACGCAGGCGGCGATATTCTCATTTCAGGCGGTCAATTTCAACTGAAAAGTGGTGACGACGCCATACATTCAGACGCCGCTGTCGCTATACAAAGCGGTACTTTTACGATTGCCTACTGCTACGAGGGAATTGAAGGCCTGTCGGTCACGATCGACGGCGGCACTTTTGACATTAGCTCCGTGGACGATGGGATCAATTCTGCCGGGGGCACAGACAGCTCCGGGTTTGGCGGCCCGCGCCCCGGACAGGAACAGTTCTCAGCCTCGTCTGACAGCTTTATCACCATCAATGGCGGGGAGTTCAAGATCGTTTCGACCGGCGACTGCATAGATTCCAACGGTGCCCTGACGATAAACGGAGGCGTTTTGGACCTTAGCTGCAACGGAAGCGGAAACACAGCTCTTGACTGTGATGGGACCTACAGCAACAACGGCGGTGACGTCACCACCAACGACGGGTCGGAAAGCGATCCGGGCAGTATGGGCGGCAACATGGGCGGCAACATGGGCGGCGGCATGGGCGGAAACATGGACGGCGGCATGGGTGGCAGCATGGGCGGCAAAGACGGAATGGGCCCGGTCCGCGGCGGATCATGATCTGCAGCAAAATAATGTACTGGCGGCACGGAATATCGTTCGTCTCAGTGTAAGTGCTTGTCAATCCCCCCGCCTTCTTCCTTTGTTGAGCTGCTCCCCGGTCCCTTCAATATTTATGCATAAAACCCGCATTTGGCCTGTACCAAACGCGGGTTTTATGCATATTCTTCGGCGGGCGCTTTCGCTCAGCTCATAAATTTGTCTATCGCCTCGTTCAGGGCCTGTAGCTGGTCGCTCACTCCGGCGTCGTCCATGCAGTGTTCAAGATGGTCCTTCAATATCACCTTGGCGGTATTGTTGAGGGCAGAGCGCACCGCCGCGAGCTGGACCAGCACTTCTGTGCAGTCGCGGCCGCTCTCTACCATGCGCTTTACTGATTCCAGATGCCCGATGGCCCGGGACAGCCGGTTTATTACCGCCTTGGTCTGGGTGTGGGTATGTCCGTGGCCTTCGCCGGAGCTGTGGCTGTGTACATGCCCGTCGCCATGGTCGTGAAAATATATCTCTTCCTCCGGTCTGTGCATTTTATCCTCCAATTATTGTTTTATATCGATATATCAAACTGTTTCTGCCCCGGCCCGGAGCCGTATCGGGACCGGGGATGATATCTCAAGACTTTCAGGCTCCACGCGGCAGTCATAGGCCAGAAGCACGACCCCGGCTGCCGCGGCCTGGTCCAGGGCACGGGCAAATTCCGGGTGGCGCTCCGCGTTCGCCTCAAAATATCTCACGTCTTTCATCTGTATGACGAAGACCGCATAGCTCTCAATGCCCTCTCCGGCGCAGCGGGCAAGCTCGCGCAGGTGCTTCAGCCCCCGTTCTGTGGGCGCGTCCGGAAAGCGGACGACCCCGTCCTCCTCCAGGGTGACTCCCTTCACCTCGGCGAAGGCCCTTTTCCCGCCGTGCTCAAGGTAGAAATCAAAGCGGGAGCTGCCATATACCGTCTCCGGCCGGATAAGCTCCGGCACAAAACCCATGCCGCCTGAGGCGAGAAACTCGCCAAAGACCTTGTTCGGCGCGGCGGAGTCCATGTTTATGAGCCGCTCCCCTTTTCTGACGGAGATAAGGTCCCAGACGGTCTTTCTGCCCGGACGCCCTGTTCCGGCCACATATATCTCTCTGCCCGGCAGCAGTAGTTCCCGGCAGCGGCCGGTGTTTTTTACATGGCAGAGTTCCTCGCGGCCGTCTATCATCACGCGGGCAACAAAGCGGTTGGGGCGGCTTAGAAAAACAGCCCTTCGGATGTTATCATATTTCATTTTTCGCCGTCAGGTCCCGGCATATTCCCGGGCCCAGGCCTCAACTATGCGCCGGGCCTTCTCATCATCCCGTCCCGTGGTGGAGAGGACCAGGGTGTCGGCGTCGTTTTCAAGGACCTCCTTCAGCCGCTGCACATAGGCGGTATATCTGTCGCCCAGGCCGAAACGGCGGCGGAGCTGTGCCGCGTTCTCAAGGCCCTTTAGCACACCTATGCAGGGCTGCTCAGAGGACAGGAACTCCGCCAGCGCGTCGCGGAACTGGGGTATCACAAGCTCAAATCCACCAAATTCGTCTATAAGGGAAAAGGGATAGTATACCGCCTCCTCCAGGAGCTTCACCGCCGGTCCTCTGAAAACTTCGTTGTCGTTGAGGGGTGGATCCACGCTGTAGTCCAGAAATCTCAGCGCCTCAAAGCCCTGTACCCCGCCGGCGGCGGCTGCGGGCATTAAGTCAAAGCCCAGCAGCTTTCCCTCCGGGCTCAGGACCCGCTCTGTAACAAAGCCGCCGGCAGCAGTTAGGCTCTGTCCAAGAGCCTTCCTTATCATGGTGCTCTTGCCGCAGCCCGAAGGGCCGGTCAAAAAAAGATGTCTTCTCAATGTAGTCACTCCGGATCTCAGTCAAATTCCCCGTCTGTTCATCTCACCTTCGGGGACACTGAGAATATACCACAAGCCGGAGAAAATGTGAAGCCATATCCGTGGCTCTGTGTCTATACAGAGTCCGCTGCTTTTCGATGAATTTGGACCTGCCGCCCCGGAATATGATGAAAAGGGGTGAATCTATGATAGACAGTGTTTTTATTTTTCTTATGAACAGCATGCTCTTCATGCTGAGAGTCTCGCCGGGAGACTCCTTTCCAAAGCCCCTGAGCCACGCGGAAGAGAACGAATGTCTTGAGCGCTGGAGCCAGGGCGACGTGGAGGCGAGAAACACCCTTGTGGAGCACAACCTCCGCCTGGTGGCACACATCATAAAAAAATATTACACAAAAGCCGAGGACACGGAGGATCTTATTTCTATCGGCACCATCGGTCTTATCAAAGGCATAAACACCTACCGGCCCGCCAAAGGCGTCCGCCTTGCCACATACGCCAGCAGGTGCATCGAAAACGAGATACTTATGCACTTTCGCAGCAAAAAGAAGACCGCCGGGGATATGAGCCTCTCCGAGGCCCTTGACACCGACGGCGAGGGCAGCGGCCTGTCTGTCATGGATGTGATCGCCCAGGAGGACGACATGGCAGAGCGGATAGGCAGCGAGGAGGTATGCGCCAGCCTGCGAAAATGCATGGAAAGCTGCCTGAGCCCCCGGG